>JALVZS010000195.1 GCA_027022065.1 bacterium | reverse complement strand
AAGGGCGCTTCTGGAGCGCTCTTTTAGAGTAACTGTAGTTTACAACCACCCCAAGGTGGCTGAGTACATAAAAAAGAACTTTCCACAGGTGAGATTGGTTTACAATCCACATCCAGAAAGGGAAAACGGATACAGTCTGCTTATGGCTAAAGAGGAGGTAAAAGGAGATTTTTTTCTGTTTATGGCCGACCACTTTTACGGTGAAAAGTTTTACGAGCTTTTAGATAAAAGATTTGACAAAAACACGGCATTTGTAAGCAGATACTGCCACGACCCACAAGAGGCCACCAAGATAAAAGCGGATGAAGACTTAAATGTTACTTCAATAGGCAAAGAGCTAAAGGAATACAACTTTTTTGACACAGGCATGTTCTTCTGCAAGAAGGAAATTTTTGAAACGGCAGAAAGACTGGCCTCAAATATTGAAAAATTAAGGCTTGCAGATGTCTTTCAAGAGCTTGCAAGGCGTGGAGAACTAAAGGCCGTTGTGGTTGAAGATAAATGGATGGACATAGATACAAAAGAGGAGCTTAAGGAAGCTGAAAAGCTGATAAAAGAGCAGGTTATAAAGGGAGAGGACGGTCCCGTTGCCAGAAGGATAAACAGAAGAATCTCTTTAGAAATTACCAAAAGGGTCATATCAAAACCCTGGGCTACTCCAAATCTATTTACCCTTATATCACTGGGTTTGGGACTAAAAAGCGCTCTGTTCTTTGTCTTAGGAGCACCAGTTTTAGGAGGCCTAACTGCGCAAATAACATCCATAGTTGACGGATGCGACGGAGAGATAGCGAGAATAAAGCGCATGAGATCGGATTTTGGAAAGGCACTGGATTCCATCACGGATAGATACGCCGACTGTGCAATCTGCCTGGGAATGGCCGTTTATTGCGGCCTCTCTTGGAGCACCCTGCTTGCGCTATTTCTGGCAGCAACAGGTGTTATCCTCTTCAGCTACACCTGGCACTTAACAAAAGTGAGAATAAAAGCCGGTGGAAGGGATGTAAGGCTCTTTATAGTGATGCTCGGAGGGCTTTTAGAAAAGCTCTTTTCTGGCTCGGTATTTCTAACGCTGATCGCTGTTGGTTTAATTGCCCATGTGTGCTCCGTAATTTCCCTTATATCTTTCTTCACGCAAACTCGTAAGGATCAACATCCTTAAATATGCGCACGCTTCCCACAGACATGGGAATCTCAGAGGCAACTTCAAGCAAAGGCCTTCTTTTTGTTCCTCTCAGTATCAGCTGCCACCTGTATTTGTTTTTGAGCTTCCTCACCCCGCAAGGAGAAGGTCCCAGAACCTCCACTTTATCCTTTAGCTGTCCGGCAACCTTTCCCGCCGCCTCCCTTACCTTTTCCTCACTGCTTCCCACAAAAATAACCCTTACCAAATGGGAGAACGGAGGAAAGCCGAACTCCTTTCTCTGTTCAATTTCCTCTTCGTAGAATTCTTCATAACTACAAACGGCCCCAAGCCTTATCGCGTGGTGCTCTGGATTGTAGCTTTGTACTATAACCTTGCCCTTCCCGGTTCTTCCAGCCCTTCCCGCCATCTGACATATAAGCTGGTAGGTTCTCTCGGAAGCCCTGAAGTCCGGAATATTCAGGCCCGCATCCGCACAGAGTATCACAGCCAGAGTCACTCTGGGAAAGTGATGTCCCTTGGCTATCATCTGGGTTCCCACAAGTATGTCTATCTCCCCTTTCTCCATCCGCTCTATGAGCTCCCATCTTGCGAAGCGACCAGAGGCGGTCTCCCTGTCCATGCGCTCAACCACCGCCTCAGGAAAGAGGCGGGAAATCTCCTCCTGCACCCTCTGAACAGCGTATCCCACTAAAAGAAAATCGCTTGTTTTACACCTTGAACAAACAGGCGGTCTCTCCGTCTCATATCCGCACCAGTGGCATACATAAATAAAGCCAGCCTCAATGGCATGAGGAGTCAGCGAAACATCGCAGTTGGGACACTTGGCAGGCCTTCTGCACCCCCTACACACAAG
>JALVZS010000194.1 GCA_027022065.1 bacterium | reverse complement strand
GTATATGGTCTTCTCTAAGATATTCTGCATTCTTTCCCTAAACGAGCCCTCCTGATAAAAGGGTCTAGTCCCTCCTTCTCTGTAGGTTTTGAAGAGTAAAAGCGGATCAATTTCCCGGAGTACTTTTGAAGCATACTCAAAGGGATTTTCAAAGGGATTTTTGCAAATATCTAAAAGCTTTCCGGTTTCAAAGTATACATACTCTCTAAAGGACATAAGCGGCATTCTTATTTTAACAACTCTTCGTGAGAGATCTGCTATACCTTTTCTCAAAACAACTGAGCTGCTGTCGCTTATCCAGATTTTCCTGTTGGGAAAGGAATCGTATAGGTATTTTACTACAAGGCTCCAGTCTTTTAAAAAGTGCACTTCGTCAATAATTACGCCTGGATAATGGACAAGTATCTTTTCGGCAACTTCATAAAAATGCACGCTTGAGACAATGGGGTCATCTCCAGATAGATAGAGAAATCCGTGCTTTTTTGCCATAAAGAGAAGAAAAGTGGTCTTTCCCGTTCCCCTCGCACCGTATAGCAGGATGGCTCTGTCAGTGAATTTCTTTTCAAGCTCTGGGTAGATGGGTCTTTTCTTTTCGGGCAGAAGGCTTATAAGTCTAAGCTGTCTGATTTCAAGCTTTTCTATGATCTCTTCCACTCTCACATGTTCTATCATAGCACTAATGTTGGTATGTTTCAATATTCGTGTCATATTAGAATGGATTTGCTATAAAATCGTGTCTGTGCGGAACGTTTCTAGGCTTTAAATGCAGTGTACTCTTTTGCTTATCAGTATCGTTTTTGGATGAAGCAAGCTAACGCGCTAATTGCATTTCTTGATTGGCCGGATAATCAGGCACAATGTGAATACCATCTACAAAGATTTTCAGATGAGCAACTATCATTCCTTTGTAGGCGAGTGGAACTGCCCAAACGCTTTCGGGTTCTCTATATTCGGCGCCATCAAGGACTTTAAGTGACTTTATGATAGCAGGCAGGGATTTTTCAATATTTTCAATTTTTACTGATACTTTGCTTACAATGGGATGGAAACCAAGGGGCAGGAGAGAACCATCTATTGGGCTAAAGTGTAGAACTGCTACAGCTGTTCCTTCATAGAGTATAGCGGCTTTAATTTCCATTTCTCCTCGTGGACCAGTCATAGTCCAGATTTTTCCCGCTGTTAAATACGCTTTTGCTTTTTTAGCTGTTTCAACAGCAAGTAAAGCTTTGCTTGTTTGAAGGGTGTATATGGAATTTGGAGAAGAGCTGATCAAAGGTGGCTTTTCTCGGGCATTAGCCATAACTGTTCCTCCTATTAAAATTGATACTGAAACTAAAATTAAAATCCATCCTCTGCTTTTCATGGCAAAACTCCTTATATGTTTATTTAATGCAAACTTTAAGAATCAACTGGCTTGGAGACCTACTTCGGCGTACTCTTCTTCTCTGGCTCCTTCTGCTTCTCTTATTAGGTGGTAGGCGTAATCTATGTTGTTTATAACCAGACGGGTGATTTGTGGGTCCAGCCCTTTCTTTGTCATGTCCTCAAGGACAACCACTGCCTTTTTTGGAGACATCTCTTTCCTGTAGGGTCTTCTTTCAAGAAGGGCCGTTGTGACATCGGCTACCGCTACTATGCGGGATGCCAGTGATAACTCGTACTCTGTCAAGCCTGCCGGATATCCTTTGCCGTTTAATCTTTCGTGGTGCTGGGCTGCCCAAAGATGCACGGGGCTGAAGTTTGGAATCTGCTCCAGCGCCCTGTAGGTGAAAAACACATGGGATTTCATGATACTCCACTCCTCTGGGGTGAGTTTGCCCGGCTTGTCTATGATGCCTTCTGGAACGGCGAGCTTTCCTAGATCATGGAGGTAGCCGGCAACTTCTAAAAGCTCAAGCTCCATTCCCTTCATGCCGAAGGCTGCTCCCAACCACTTGCAGATTAAAGCTACTCCTTGGGAATGCATCCTGGTGAACGGGCTTTTTGCGTCAATCAGTAGGGCGAG
>JALVZS010000193.1 GCA_027022065.1 bacterium | reverse complement strand
TTCTAGCAGTGCACCAGCAAGCTTGAGCTTCTCTCTCCTTGTGAGTTTTTTCACCACCTCTACAGGTTCCACCACTATGTCTTTCACCTTCATCCTCGGATTAAGAGAAGAGTACGGATCCTGAAAAACCATCTGAACACGACCTCTAACCTCAACACTGCCGCTGGTAGGTTTCTCTATCTTTGTGATTATTTTGGCTAAGGTGGTCTTTCCACTTCCTGATTCCCCCACAATACCATAGATGATTCCCCTTGGTATAGCGAGACTTACCCCCTTAAGGGCCTGGACAAAGGAAGCCTTTTTGAAAGGGTTTTTTCTAACTTTAAACACCTTACTTACATTTTCAATTATGACAGCTTCATTCCCTTTTAACGGCGGTTTCATAGCCTTTCCTTCTCAGCATATAGGCCACCTTCGTGGCTCCCACCTTACTGTAAGGTCCCACAAGAACCCTGTAAAACTTGCTACTGTTTGTATAAACAGGCCTTATTTCAACGGGAAGCTTGTATCTTTTCATCTTTAAAGCCATTCTCACAGCGTTGCTCCAGTACTTAAAGGCACCAACCTGCACATAGTAGACGCCAAAGTAAGGGAAGTACCTGCCCCAAGAACTGGGGGTTCCTATAACCGTTATTTCTACTGGAACGACTCCATCTTTTATCATACCTAGCCTTCTTGCAGCCTCATAGGAAAGGTCTATTATCCTACCTTTCACAAATGGGCCTCTGTCGTTGATCTTCACTATTACAGTGCGTCCGTTTTTGAGATTTTTCACCCTCACGTATGTTCCCAAGGGAAGGGTTCTGTGGGCAGCGGTCATTGAGTACATGTTGAATATCTCACCGCTTGCGGTTCTTTTTCCGTGAAATTTAGGACCGTACCAGGAGGCTAATCCCCTCTGCTTCCAGCCCACAGGAACAGAAGGTATAGGAACTTCCCACTCAACGGGTGCTTTGGCACAGGCAAACAGCAAAAGGGCAAGCACAGGCAGTGCGTACTTTAACCTTCCCATTCCACTACTGCAAAGGCATTGTGGTTGTGTATGCTTTCAAAACTTTCTGCCTCAATGCGAAACCAGTATATTCTGCCGTCACTTTTAAGCTTTAGTGCAACCTCCCTCACGAGATCTTCCACAAATACGGGATTGTCATAGGCCTTTTCTGTTATATACTTTTCATCTTCCCTCTTCAAAAGGGCAAAGAGGTCGGCACTAGCACATTCTTCAACCCAATTTATTATCTCCTCTATCCATACGAGGCTCTTCATTCTCACGCTGACTCTCACAACCGCCCTCTGATTGTGGGCACCTCTATCACTTATCTCCCTTGAGCAGGGGCAAAGCGTCATAACAGGGACCTTCACGGTAAGCACACTGTCCTTTTTGCCATCCTCATACAAGGTAGCCTCCATCCTAACATGGTAGCTCATGAGGCTGGGCTCTCCTGAAACAGGCGCTCTTTTCTCAATAAAGTAAGGAAAGCTTATGCTTATGTAGGCGGAATGGGATGGGAGCTTTGCCATCATTCTCTTTAAGATGTCTGTTATGCGGGTTATGTGAATCCTCCATCTAAACTCGTTTAGGATCTCAACAAACCTGCTCATGTGGGTGCCCCTGAACTCCTTGGGAAGGCCCACAGCCATATCAACCTGTGCTATTGTTGGCTGCTCTTTATGCTCCCTGTCCAGTACAGTTATGGGATAGCGTATGCCCTTTATACCCACGCGATCTATAGGGATGTTTCTGTAGTCCCTCTCGCTCTGGACATCTCTCATCTTCCCCAAGGATCAAACCCCAAAAACTTTATGAAGTTCTTTATGTGAGACCCCCTCCAGTAAACCTTGCCGCAAGCCTCGCATATCCAAAACTCAGAGTTTCTCATCCAGACAAACTCTGGAACAAGCCCTTCTATCTCACATCTTTCAACGCTTTTCAAAGGGGCATTACACACAATACACCTCTTGGCTCTTTCAGGCACTAACTTTGTAGCCTCAATCACCTCCTTTA
>JALVZS010000192.1:2490-6786 GCA_027022065.1 bacterium | reverse complement strand
AAGTCGTCAAACGACAAGGTGCTGTTATTTCCGTAGTTATCAGTGACCGTAATTTTGCAGTACTTATCAAGCTGAGGCGCTCCAGGAGGATCTTGAATATTGCTAACGCTCAAAGCCACATTGCTTACATCCTGCTTAATGTAAACAGCATCGGGATTAACGCTGGCTGAAAACTGTGGTACAACTGGCTGAGGAGTTATAGTAACTGTTTTAGACTTACAAATATCTTTGCCTTTTACACAAACAGTAGCTTTAAGGTTGTGCTCGCTTAGATCGTTGAAGGCTATGCTTTCTGTCTTGTTGTACGGCAGATTATTAGCACTGACCGTACCGTTTGAAACCACTTGGCCATCTTTTTCTATCCTAAAATCGTAATCTCCAATTGCATATCCTGCGGTATCTTCCAGAGATATTTGATAGTCCTGAAGGGTCTTCACATAAGGAGATAACGCCCCAGTTATCCTAACGTCAGGCAGGTTATGGACAACAACGTTAACCTTAGTAAGAGTTGTGGTAAAGTTAGTATTATCACAGTACCCATTTATCACTAAAGTGTAGTTTCCAGGGCTATCAAACACCTGTGAGAAGGAAACGACATCACCCATCAGTTTTGAGATACTCATCGTCTGTATCTGGTTTCCGTTTTCATCAAGTACGATAAAGGTACCCTCTGTAAGGTGTGACAGGTTAGATATAGTTCCGTTTAACGTTTCTCCCTCATAAATTATTTGC
The DNA here is from genome assembly GCA_027022065.1 of bacterium. GTDB lineage: Bacteria > Thermosulfidibacterota > Thermosulfidibacteria > Thermosulfidibacterales > Thermosulfidibacteraceae > JALVZS01. Next base: position 6,054 of record JALVZS010000192.1, on the reverse strand, counting down.
TGTTGCCCAAGGTCTATAACGGGTATCTCTCCATCTGGACATCCAACGGCATGAAAAGTTCCCATGGGTACATAAGCTTTGTAACCATTAAAATCAAACAGCAAATGGCTTCCCGTAGTGTCAGGATGTAACCTCAAGAAATCAAGGAAGAACTGAGTATCCATTATAGGAGAAGTGCTGTACATACAGAAACCAGAATAGTAACTTCCATCTATCACTACATTGCCAAGGACGGATTCTCCATTACAATCGTGGACTGAAAAATGTAAGGAACCACCATCAAGTACAGGTTGAGTGGTTGATAGTTCTTTAATGAACACTTTATGAGACCCTGAGTTCAGATGGCCAAAAGAAAAATTCAGCCCAGATCCCTTAACAAACAGACAGATGGTATTACTTTTCACATATCCAGTAAAATACTGCTGACAGGAAGGGTAATCACGCTGTGTGCTTGTAAGTAACGAAACATCTATCTTTCCGTCCGAACTGTAACTAATACCGGAAGGCAAAGATATACTGTGTCCTTCTGGAAGGATTATGTGGGTTGCTATTCCATAATAGCTATCATCAGAAACACCAACCAGTTTATCCTTGAAGTATATTACCTGAGAAAAACCTACAATTGTATCATCATAGGTCACATCGTACGGGCCGAATTGAACTCCGCTAATTAGTACAGATTCAATACCAATTTTCTGTCCTCTGTTTTTGTAACAGCAGCTGGGAGGCTGACTTGGAGAATCAGGTACGCAGTAATAGTACCAGTTATTGCAAAGCCTATAGTTTTCAATGCTCATTGTCCCTTGGGGAACTTCTGTGATCTGTTCATTAAAAGAAACATGCTGCATTATGTAGTTTTTCCAAAGGTGAGTAGATGTTTCTGTTGCATAACAAAAACCCGAGTAAGTTTTTCCATTCATTTCCAAGGCAACATTTTCACCAAAATCTGATGCTGTATAATCGTTATAAGCATTGTCTCCCAAGTTTACTCTCCATCCTACATAGTAGGTATAGACGTCAGTATTAGGCCCAGTTTCCTGACCGGTTTTATACCCTGTAGGCACACTCAACCCATCGGGACTTACCACACAGATCTTATAGTCCATGAGAAACAAATGTCCTATTTGCAAAGCATGTCCGGCCACGTTGGGATCACTGCTGGTATATCCTTTGGGAATGATGAACTTTCCATCGCTTTTTCGCTTTATTACAGCTACAAGCTCAGCTTTCGCCGAGACCGCCAATAAGCTGATAAACAATAAGGAAAGAGTTAAAATGTGCCATTTTCTTCTCATCGTTACTTACCTCTTTCGGTTTTTCATTTTGGTTGCACTTTTCCCATTCACCTTTAAAAGGTCTGAATGTATACCAGCAGGCTTACAATTCAGGCACAACTCTACAAAAGCTAATCAAAAAGACCGTTTCCTTTAGTGCCAAGACCGGTGTGATTATCCGTTTTTTTACAGTCTTGAAATCAGTATGCTCTCTTTCCGAAAGGCAAAACCTTACCTATGATCTGCCTTTTGTAAACGAACCCCCAATACCTTGAATCAAAAGAACGGGGATGATGCCCCATAACAAAGTATGCATTCTGAGGAATAGTTCCGTTGTATACGAAGAGAGGAGCTGGATTGCCAAGTTTATCGGTTTTTCTTGCTCTACCGACAAATCTACCGTTAATGTAAAAATCTCTTCCTTTAACCTCTAACTTATCTCCAGGCATACCTACCACCCTTTTTGCAAAGACGGTTCCTGGCTTGAAATAAGGAAGAACCCTTCTGTCCGTCTTGAAAGCTATATAGTCTCCAAGCTTGACTTTATGCTCAAAGGGCCATTTCAAGGGCAAAACCAGATACTTATGCCAAGGCAACGAAGTAGCTTCCTGATTATCGTAACAGAATTTAACCCCTTCAAGATGAAGAAAGGCTACTGTCAAACCCAAAACTAAAATTATCCAGGGTATCGTCTTCTTGGTTTTTTCTTTATACGACATAGTCAGCCTCCGCTGGTTTATCTTCTGAAGCGCCTTTTCACCCTCTTGTAGGTATTCTTCACTTTGGCATTAAACCTTCTTATTCTGTCCTCCTTTGCAGGATGGGCTTCTATCCTCTTTGACAAAATTTCATATAGTTCCTTTCCCGTGATAACTTCTGTTCTTTCTCCTACACTCCAACGGTTGATCTTAAGATCTACATACGCATACCTTATCCAGCGAAGTCTATCCTGCGCATCAAGCCAGGGCGCTATCCACACCCTCAAAACATAGGGAACGTTCCTATGCGGATAAACTCCGTATAATCCTTTAACCTGTCCGATTTCCATTACATTAGTAACCTTTAGTTTGTCTGGTTCCTGTGCTTTTCTCAGTCCCTTTGCAACACCTACTGTAGCACCAATTACCGCACCACCTGCTCCAGAGTATATCACCATTTCATCGTCTCTTATTCCTTTTATTCCCATCTCTTTACCGGCACTGGCAGCTACCATTCCCGTTGCTGCTCCGACAATAGCCCCCGTTGCCGCTCCCTTTAACGTTTCCTTAGCTACCACAACAGCCTTCTTGCCCTTGCTTTTTTCTACGAGCCTTGTTTCCTGCTTCCTTACTATCGTTTTCGGTTTGCCTTTTTTATTTTGAGGTACAGCTACAGTAGGATCTTCGTTGTTTTGCTCTCTAACTTTCGGCAAGTTTTGTACCTGCTTAGTTACTTGCTGTGATCCACCACAGGCAAAAAGCATAAGAGCGATTAAAAGCACTATGCTCTTTTTCATCGTACCCCTCCGTTCAATACTCGCTTAAATCTGTATCAAAGTTGGCTATGCCGTAGACTTCCACCTTTTCTTTGCCCAAGCACAAGTTTTCAAACTTTCTGCATACTGGAGCGTTCATATATTCCTTCTGTGAACAGTACTGCATGTAAATTTTAAGGTTAGAAAGAGTGCATAGTTCTTTCTCTTTTAATTCCTTCCCATACGGATGCCATTTCCAATCCAACTCTCCCCTTCTGTCCAGCTTTTCTACTTCAGAAGGAGGCATACAGCTTATGCTGTTGGTACGAACATGAGGGCAAGAAAAATCGCTCTCGCCAATGGTAAACCAGCTGGCACAACCATAGCAAAAGAAAGAAAAAACAACCATTAAAAGAAGATATCTATTCATAACTATCCTCCTTGTATCTGTTTCTGCTTGAAAGTCAGAGTAAGACCTCTCAGTAAGAAAACTTCTACCGGTGTTCCTGCCTTTAGTTCTATAACGGGATAGGTCTGTTCTGCCATCTTCAGGTAATACTCAGCCACCCTTTCTGTAGCTTTACCCAAGCCAGTAAAAGCTCCGTACTCCAGCGTTTCTCCAACAGGAGGCATAACATAGAGTCTGTGCTTGTCTTCTCCTATATCAACGTACGGAACGGCCCTTTGAGGAGACAAAGCCTTAGACAGGCCTTCCATGATACCAGCAAGAAGGCTTCTCGCTATTAAGCTGCCGTTTTTGGTAACAAGCCTTCCAAACACTCCCAGCTTGCCGTCTTGACCGTCTACAACACTGCCATCAAGAGCTGTTTCTATCAC
>JALVZS010000192.1:0-2480 GCA_027022065.1 bacterium | reverse complement strand
AAGTAAGCTCTTTCAGCGCTCATATCTCCCCATGCAGCCGCTATAATGTAGCATCCTTTAATGTCGTACTTATACTCGTTAGGCATCCAGGCTTCCGTTTTTACTTTTATGAGAACAGGATAAGGATTTGCCTTTGCCACTTCTGTAACAGGAGCATCTACTCCATTCAGCAGGACGCCCCTGAAAAAGGAACCTGCCGGAATTCTTATTGATATACTCTTTTGCTCCTCTTTCTTTTGCCGTTTTCTCTTCTCTTTTCCTACTTCTTTTTCTCCTACCAGCTTTTCCCGTTTACCCCTATGAGCCTTCAGAGCTCCTGCTGGAGGCAAGGGAACTTTGCCTTTACCAACCTTTGAACTGACAGCAGACATTTCACTGCTTGCAATCAATGGTGGCAAAGGACGTCCCCACATGTTGGTAACAGCCTTTTCCGAAACCTTTCCCTTCCTTGGCTTGCCTTTTCCTTTAGCTATTGGCCTGGATACCACGCTACTTCTAATAGTCTCCAGTTTTTTCATAACTTCCTGCATGATCTTTTTCTGAACGGTAGCTCCTGTCTTAATCTCCACTATGTCAGAAGCAAGATTCTTGAGCCTTGCATTAAGGTCTGTAATTTGCTTCTTTACCTCGTTAACGTCCTGCCTCAGTTTATCCACGTCACTTTCCAGTATGTTTACCCGTTTTTTTAATCTCCTTACTGAAGCAGATTCCATCAACGACTCCTTAGTCTTCTTAGAAAGAATCTCTATTTCCGTTTTAGGCACCGCTTTCTTCTTTTTATGGCTTGGAGTCAGGATCATCTGAAGAGTGACAGCTAAAGCAATAGCTGTAAAAAGCATTACCATTACCGTATTTCTTTTGGTTTCCTTCGGAGCGTTCCTCCACCATACCTTCAGCTTCTCCATTCTATCTTTCACTCTGGAAACCTCCCGCTTTTTCTGTTCCTCAACAGGCTAAAACATAAGAGTCAGGCAAAAAGTAGCAGAAAAAGTTTGGCTTTTTGTTTTTACTTTTCCGTTTTTTTCTTAGCGTATTGTTTAAATGAGGTAGAAGCAACGGAACAAGCAGTAGCTTGGAGGTAAGTAATGAACGAATACGAAGGAATGAGAGTGAGAATGCAGCAAATGGCAGACGAACCTCCACGTATCCTCATATTTTCAATCGAAGAATTCTTCTTCCTGATAATGTGTATGGCTGTAGGCGGCCTCTTTGACCTCATGCTTCCAGGAATGATCTTAGGACTGGCCATTGGTAAAATCTTCAGGAAGCTTCAAGAAGGTGCTATGCCCGGGCTTCTCCTACACCTTGGCTGGTGGCTTGGCATTATCACTTTCAAAGGCAACTTCCCCATCGGATTAGTAAGAGAAATCAATCAGTTATAGGAGGAAAACCTATGTTCAAAAAGTGGAATGTAAGAAAGAAATTTGAAAAGCTAAGAGGAAACGAATCTCAAAAGGAACAAGAAGGCAGAAAAACCACTGGCTTTACGAATAAAGAAACGGACAGCACCTCCACGAAGCTGGAAGCTACTCTAAAAGTCTTCGCAGAAAAAACGTGGAAGCAGTATAAATTTGAAAAAAGGGTATTCGTTCTTTCTACATTGATCTACGGCGTTGTACTTCTGATGCTCGTAAGCTGGGTGCTAACCCGCAAACCTACCGTTATACTGGTTCCTCCTGAAATCAGGGAAAAGCTAAGTATAAGCTTTTCCACTGCTGGAGAACCTTACTACAAGGAGATGGCTTTATTCCTGAGCGAATTGGTAGGCAACCTATCTCCAGGCAATGCAAAGTATGCAGTTGAAGTCTTCTCTCGATATCTTGATCCGTCCATCTACGAAAAGGTAAGGGACTCGCTGGAGGAAATTGCTGATATGATAGAAACGAAACAAACAGCTACAGCTTTCTACCCTACTCAGATTGGACACATAGGAGACACCTGGTACGTTGTAGGATTGCTCAAGAAGCTTGGTTCTACAAAAGAACACAACAACGTATCAATAAATGAACAGGAGGTAACCTATGAAATGCGCTTTAAAGTACGCAATTTTAGGCTTTATGTTGTTTACTTTAAGCAGCAACCTGGGAACACTCTACGCAAAGCCGAACGACAGGCAAAACGAGGACAATAGAGTCATAAAACTGAAACCGGGAGTAACGTATCTCATACCTTGCTCTCAGGGGTATGCCACCAACTTTACCATAAGGGGAACCGTTAACTTTGAGGCCAAAAGCACAGGAGGCATAGAGATATTCAGGATAGGCAAAAGCAACCTGGTAACTGTCTTTAAAGATGCAGGGTACCCTGCTGATCTAATACTGTATAACAAAAACACTGATAAGGTATATGTTCTCGGCTTGGTACCCAAGCCAATTCCTCCCCGCTCATACGAACTTATTTTACCAGAAGAAGACCACTCCTTTCAGGAACCCAGGAACACAGATGAAAAAACAGAAAAGCACGACACAAAAGCTATTAAA
>JALVZS010000191.1 GCA_027022065.1 bacterium | reverse complement strand
GGCGGGAGGGGCCTGAACCCTCCCGCTGTTGAACGCTTCTATTTACACATCAAAGTAGAGAACGAACTCATAGGGATGGGGGCGGAGGTTGAGCTCTGCCACCTCGTTCTTCTTCCACTCTATGTAGGTTTCAAGCAGGTCGTCTGTAAATACGTTGCCGGCTTTCAGGAACTCGTTGTCTTCCTCCAATGCCTTGATGGCTTCCTCAAGGCTGCCGGGAGTGCTGTCAAACTTCTTTAGCTCCTCAGGTGGAAGGGCATAGATGTCCTTGTCCACAGGCTCTCCGGGATCTATTTTGTTTACAATGCCGTCCAGCCCAGCCATAAGTAGTGCTGCAAAGGCAAGGTAAGGATTGGATGATGGATCGGGGAACCTTATCTCAATCCTCTTGCTCTTAGGATTGGGTGAATACATGGGTATCCTTATGCCAGCGCTTCTATTCCTTGCGGAGTAAACCAGATTCACGGGGGCCTCAAATCCAGGAACCAATCTCTTGTAGGAGTTAGTTGTGGGGTTTGTGAAGGCGCACACGGCTTTTGCATGCTTGAGTATTCCTCCTATGAAGTAGAGGGCGAGCTCTGAAAGTCCAGCGTATTTATCTCCAGCAAAGAGGGGCTTTCCGTCCTTCCACAAGGACATGTGGGTGTGCATCCCTGTTCCGTTGTCGGCAAAAACAGGCTTGGGCATGAAGGTCACGGTCTTTCCATACTTTGAAGCAACACCCCTGAGGATGTATTTATACTTCATAACGTTGTCAGACTGCTCCACCAGCTCCGCATACTTTATATCTATCTCTCCCTGTCCCGCTGTTGCTACCTCGTGGTGGTGGAACTCAACGGTGATGCCAGAATCCTGTAGGAGCTTGCACATCTCACTCCTTATGTCCTGCATCTTGTCGTGGGGTGGCACGGGGAAATATCCCCTCTTGGCAGGGATCTTGTATCCGGTGTTGGGTTCCTCCTCCCTGTCGGAGTTCCACCACGCCTCAATGGAGTCAACGAAATGGAAGCTGTAGTTGCTCTCGTACCTGAACCTCACATCGTCAAAGATGAAGAACTCAATCTCAGGTCCCACATAGCAGGTGTCCGCAATGCCCAGTGACTTCATGTAGTTAACAGCCTTTTTGGCCACATACCTTGGGTCCTTCGTGTAAGGCTCCCTGGTTATGGGATCCACCACATCTACGAAGCAAACCAAGGTAGGATCCTTGAAGAAGGGATCAATGAAAGCCCCCTTGGGATCGGGGATCACAATCATATCGGAAGCCTCTATTCCCTGCCATCCCCTTATGGAGGATCCATCAAATCCTAAGCCTTCCTCAAAGGCCTCTTCATCCAGCATCTCTGCTGGCAGGGTAAAGTGCTGCCATGTTCCAAAGGGGTCTGTGAAGCGGACATCAACAAACTTAACCTCTCCGCTTTTGACCAGTTTTAAGAATTCAGCCTTGTCCATAACCAAACCTCCTATTTTTTCTTTTTCTGTAGCAGGGATTACCATAACTATTTGATAAATAAAACCCCCTTTTTGCACAAAAAATGTGCTCGTTGACTAGATAGGGTCTCCTTCCTATTTTAACCAACCGATGGTGGAAACCTTCTTCATAAGAACCTTTGGCTGCCAGATGAACGAGCATGACTCCGAAAAGATAAGGGGCCTTCTAACATTTCATGGCTATGAAGAGGCGTCCAGCGAGAGAGAGGCAGACGTAATTATTTTAAACACCTGTGCAGTTAGGGAAAAACCGGTTCACAAGGTTTACAGTGAGCTTGGCAGGTTCAAAAGAAGTAACAAGATAATCCTGGTCTGTGGTTGTGTGGCTCAGAAGGAGAAAAAGAGGCTTCTTGAAAGGATGCCTCATGTTAGTGCAGTTATTGGCCCAAGAAACATCTATAAAGTTGCAGAGGCCATTGAGAGGGCAAAGGCGGGGAAAAAGAGCATATTCGTTGAGCAGGATTCCCGCTGCCCCATTACGGACCTTTCATATCCTATAAAGAGAAGCAATCCCTACA
>JALVZS010000190.1:15864-21102 GCA_027022065.1 bacterium | reverse complement strand
TTCTATCTTCAAGAGGCATCATTTCTCCTTTTGATAAAAACAGGGATGGAACCATCTTTTCCGATGGTCTGGGTGTTTCACTGGTTGTTTCAGAAAGATTGGCGGAGAGAAGGGGATTGCCCGTTTTGGGTGTGATTGAGGGATACAGCAGGGTGTGCGATGCGTATCACATGTTTTCCATGAGGGAAGATGGAGAACCTTTTAAGAGGGTTGTCTCGGGGCTTTCTCTGACAGAGCCTCCCGAAGTGATAAAGGCACATGCAACAGGTACCAGGGTGAATGATGCTGCAGAGGCGAAGGCGTATAGTTCTCTATTTGGCTCTTTCCCTGCTGTTACTGCTCTTAAGCCCGTCTTTGGCCACTCGGTTACGGCTAGCGGCCTTGTGGAAACGCTTTTTCTGCTTGAGAGGCTAAAGGAGGGAGAGGTTCCACCTATAAATAATCTTGAAGAGCCCGATGAGGAGTGTAAAGTTCTAAGGCTCTTAAAGGAACCTATAAAATACAGTGGTGGTAGTGTTGTTAGTGTTTCTGCGGGGTTTGGCGGGTTCTTCAGCGCTTTACTTTTAAGGGGGTGTCCAGATGGCTAAAAGAACGATAAAGTGTCCCAACTGCGGAGCCGATATAGAGGTCTACAAAAATCCCATTCCCACCGTTGATATCATAATTGAGGTGGAAAACGGTATTGTGCTTGTGAAGAGGAAGAATCCGCCTCTGGGATGGGCTCTTCCTGGAGGCTTTGTGGATTACGGGGAAAGTCTGGAAGAAGCCGCTGTTAGGGAGGCCAAGGAGGAAACAGGACTGGATGTGGAGCTTGTGAGGCAGTTTCACGCCTACTCGGATCCTGAAAGGGATCCCAGACACCACACCATAACTGTGGTATTTATAGCTAGGGCAAAGGGTACTCCCAAAGGAGGGGACGATGCAAAGACTGCAAAAGTTTTTTCAAAGGATGAAATTCCCTTTGAAAAGTTGGTCTTTGATCACGCAAAGATAATCAGGGACTACTTAGAGGACAGGTACTGATGGAGCTTCTGAGGGAGCACTGCGGTATAGCAGGGGTTTTTGGTCATTCTGAGGCGGCAAATCTGGTGTATCTTTGTCTTTATGCGCTTCAACACAGGGGACAGGAAAGTGCAGGCATAGCAAGCCACGATGGTAGAGAGATACATCTCATTAAGAAAATGGGGCTTGTGGCGGATGTCTTTGACGAAGACGCCTTAAGGTTCCTTAAGGGTAGTGTGGCCATAGGGCACAACCGCTACTCCACCACGGGAGAAAGTACGCTAAAGAATGCCCAGCCCCTTGTGGTGAACTTCAAGTACGGTGAGCTTGCCATTGCTCACAACGGTAACATAGTCAATGCCCTTGCTATAAGAAGGCGGCTTGAAAGCGAGGGGGCCATCTTTCAATCCACCATGGATACGGAGGTGCTTGTTCACCTCATATCCAGAGCCCCCTGCGATAACTTCAGGGACAGCTTAAACTACGCCCTGAGGCAGCTTAAGGGGGCCTTTTCTCTGGTAATTCTCAGAAAGAACGAGCTTATAGCCGTCAGAGACCCTTGGGGCATAAGGCCCTTGGTGCTTGGAAGGCTGAAGGACGCCTATGTTGTGGCATCCGAGACCTGTGCCTTTGACCTTATAGACGCCATCTATGTAAGGGAGATTGAACCTGGGGAGGTGATCTCCATCAGCAACAGAGGGGTTGAGTCCTGGTTTCCCTTTGAGAAGGAGAAGCTGCACCACTGCATTTTTGAGTTCATATACTTTGCAAGGCCCGATTCCCTTGTTTTCGGTAAAGACGTTTATGAGGTGAGAATGGACTTCGGAAGACAGCTTGCAAGAGAAGCCCCCTGCGATGCGGATATTGTTATTCCCGTTCCCGACTCTGGCATCATAGCCGCACTGGGATTTTCAAAAGAACTGGGAATACCGTTTGAGATGGGGCTTATAAGGAATCACTATGTAGGAAGGACCTTTATAGAGCCCTCGGAATCTGTGAGGCATTTTGGTGTAAGGGTCAAGCTCAATCCGGTAAAGAAGGTGCTTTCTGGTAAGAGGGTTGTGGTTATAGATGACTCCATCGTTCGTGGGACTACATCTATGAAGATTGTGAAGATGATAAGATCCGCCGGTGCCAAAGAGGTGCACATGAAGATAAGTTCTCCTCCCATTACCCATTCCTGTTTCTACGGTATAGACACCCCCACCAGAAGGGAGCTTATAGCTTCATCTCACACCGTTGAGGAGATCTGCAAGTACATAACTGCCGATTCCCTTCAGTATTTGAGCCTTGAAGGGATGCTAAAAGCGGTTGGTTACAGCCTTGATGATCATCCCTTCTGCATAGCCTGTTTCACCGGTAAGTATCCCATTGAGCCATGAGTGAAGAGGTAAAGCGGGCAATACTTTCTGCCCCTGAAAAAAGCGGAGTTTATATATTCAAGGACAGAGCAGGGGAGCCTCTCTATATAGGCAAGGCAAAGAGCCTCAAAAACAGGTTAAAGAGCTATCTTTACGGTTCAGTTCCTTACAAGATAAAGGTGATGCTGCAAAAAGCAGTATCTCTTGAGTTTATTACCACGGAGACAGAGCTTGATGCCTTTATTCTGGAAAGCAACCTCATAAAGACCCACAAACCCCCTTTCAATGTGATGCTGAAGGATGACAAAAACTACCCCTATATAAAAGTAGCCATAAAGGACCCTTTCCCATACATAGAGATAGTAAGGCGCGCTGAAAAGGATGGCTCTTTATACTTTGGTCCCTATGTGCCCGCCTGGGCGGTGAGGGAAACACTCAAGGTTATTACCCAGAGCTTTCCCATAAGGAGGTGCAAGACCAATATCGCAAAAGCCAAATACAGAAGGCCCTGCTTGAACTACCAGATGGGCAAGTGTTTGGGACCATGTAGCGGGGAGGTGGGCAGGCAGGAGTATATGAAGGTTGTGGAGGAGGTGGTGCAGCTTCTTGAGGGAAAGGGACGGGAGCTTATTGAGCGTTTGGAGAAGGAGATGAAGGAAGCTGCTGAGGCGCTGGAGTTTGAGAGGGCTGCCAGGATCAGAGATAAGATATTTTCCATAAAGAAAATTATGGAAAGGCAGAAGGTGCTACTTGAGCAAAAGGTAGATCTGGATGTGTTGGGATTTGCGAAAGAGGGAGGAGTTATCTGTCTCTGTCTCGTTTTTGTGAGAAACGGAATGGTTGTGGGGGAGAAGCCTTTCTTCTTTGAGGAAGCAGAGCCGGAAGAGGCGTTTGAAGCGCTTGTAAGGGAGTTCTACATGGAAGATAGGGAAAAAGTGCCTATTTTATCTGCTGCCCCTGTTCCTCTGCTTTTGAAGCAGACTCTAGAATTTATTGAGCCAGATGCAAACTACAAAAATGTATTGGTCTTTGCCCAGATTAAGGCCAGAGAGCACCTGACGGAGTATCTTGAAGGCAGAAGAAGCAGAAGAAGGCTTTTGGAAGAGGCAAGGGTTCTTCTTGGCTTAAGGAGGCTTCCCTTCAGGATAGAGGGATACGACATATCTAATATTCAGGGAGAAGAGGCTGTGGGTTCCATGGTGGTTTTTGAGGATGGAGAGCCTGCTAAGTCGGAGTACAGGAGGTTTCGTATAAAGTGCGTTGAGGGTCCAAACGACTACGCCATGCACCAGGAGGTTATAAGAAGGAGGATTGCCCATTCTGAGTGGAGAAGGCCAGACCTTATACTGATAGATGGAGGTGTGGGTCAGTTAAATAGCGTTCTTGAGGTGATTAGAGAGGCCCGGTGGGATGTGGATGTGCTGGCCATCTCCAAAGGTGAAGACAGGGATTACATATGGGGACCCTCTGGTGCTTTGGATGTGCCTAAAGGACATCCCGTTTACCATCTGCTCCAGAGGGTAAGAGATGAGAGCCACAGGTTTGCCGTATCCTACCACAGGAGGTTGAGGGCAAAGGCATCTTTTGAGGGTATAGAGGCCATCAAAGGCATAGGGCCAAAGCGCAGGGAGAGAATACTGAAATTTCTAGCAGAACATCCCGATGTTGAAGACCCTGAGGAGCTTGCCAAAGGATGCGGTATACCCGTTAGGCTGGCCTCTGAGGTTTTGAGGATTTTGAGGGAGGAGAAGGCATGCCGTTGAGGGACTTTGCCAAGCCGCTGGATGAAGAAACGAAGAGGGATTTGAAGGACTACTTTAAAGACAGAGACTACATGGTTATAGCGGTGGCCGAAAAAGAGCCCATAAGGGTTTATGTGGTAAAGGCTACAAATAGTGTGAAAGAGGCCCAGATGATCCATGCCCTTTCTCCCATGCTTGCGGCTATAACTGGAAGGGTAATGTGTGGGGCTTTGCTTCTTTCCAGCTTGATAAAGCACGCCACAAACCAGAAGTTGCTTCTTAGGCTTGAGACCGAGGGACCTGTTAAAAGCATAGCCGCAGAGGTGGACGGCTTTGGCAATGTGAGGTGCATGGTGAGTGCGCAGAATGTTCCCTTCAAGGTGAGGCACGAAGGGGACAGAAAAAAGCTTGATATAGGAGGGGTTGTTGGCTCAGGAAGACTCGTTGTGGTCAAAGACCTTGGTATGAAGGAGCCTTATGTGGGAGTTGTGCCCCTGGTTTCTGGGGAGATCGGCGAGGACATAGCTTATTACCTCTACAAGTCCGAGCAAATTCCCTCTGCCGTGGCGGTGGGTGTGCTTGTGGGAAACGATGGTATGGTGGCCCATGCAGGGGGCTACCTTGTCCAGCCCTTGGGAGGGGCATCTCCTAAGGCCGTTGAAGCTATGGAGGAAAGGGTTAGAAAGATGCCTTCGGTTACGAGCCTTCTCTCCGAGGGAAAGCGCCCTGAGGATATTGCAAGTATGCTACTTGAGGGTATGGGACCGCATCTTTTAAGCCTTAAAGAGGTTAAATACTACTGTCCCTGTAGTAAAAAAGTGGTTGAGTCCGTTGTTATGGCCCTTCCCGATGAGGAGATTGAAAGGATCTTCAAAGAGCATGAGATTCTTGAGGTTTCCTGTAATTTCTGCGGTAAGAGATACTCTTTTACCGAGGAGGAGATCAGGCGCCTGAGAAGGGGAGGAAGTGCTTGAGAGACCTCATTACAAGGATCGTACATGCCCTGAAACTGGAGGAATCCGGTCAGTGGGTTATTTACGGAATTATCATCGGTATCGTCTCTGGGCTGGGTGCCGCTATCTTCTTCTTTCTCCTTGAGCATGGAAAGCACTATGTAATGTGCAGGCTTGCAG
>JALVZS010000190.1:0-15854 GCA_027022065.1 bacterium | reverse complement strand
GTTACGAGTCTCCTGCTCCCTACGGTGAAAGGCTTTTTGAGGCCATAAGCTGTGGCAAATTTAACAAGCTGTTATTTTTCATACTTCCCGCTGTGGGAGGGCTGATCTCCGGCTTTCTGGTATATCTTTTTGCTCCAGAGGCGGAGGGCCACGGAACGGATGCGATGATAGAAGCCTTTCACTACAAGAAGGGAGAGATAAGGGGAAGGGTTCCCATAATAAAGACCCTTGCCACCGTGGCTGTTCTCTCCACAGGAGGGTCGGCAGGTAGAGAGGGTCCCACCATCCAGATAGGGGCAGGCTTCGGCTCTTTTCTAGCGGAAAAGCTGGGGCTTTCCGTGAGGCAAAGAAGGATAATGCTTATAGCAGGTGCAGCAGGCGGACTGGGTGCCATATTCAGGGCGCCCCTCGGAGGGGCTTTAACCGCTATGGAGGTGCTTTACAAGGAGGATCTTGAAACGGAGGCTACCATCCCTGCCGTTATGGCGTCCATTACGGCATACATCATCTTCACATCCATATACGGCCACGACAAGATCTTTTACCTACCCAACTACTACTTCACCAATGTGAAGGAGATACCCTTTTATATACTACTGGGTTTCCTCTGCGTTCCCGTGGGTGCCTTTTATGTAAAGTTCTTCTACTTCGTGAGAGATAGGGTTTTTGCTCCCATGCCCATATCTCCCGTATTTAAGCCCGCCATTGGAGGGCTCCTTGTGGGGCTCTTGGGCCTTATGTATCCCCAGGTTTACGGGGATGGCTGGGGATGGATACAGCAGGCCATGCTGGGGGACATAAGGCTGGATATACTTTATGTCCTAATAATCCTTAAGATAATGGCTACATCCTTTACCATAGGCTCCGGTGGATCCGGTGGTGTCTTCGGCCCTACCCTGTTCATCGGGGGGATGATAGGAGGCGTTGTTGGCTACACTGCTCATCACTTCTTTCCCCACATAGTAACGGATCCGGGGGCCTATGTGGTTGTGGGAATGTCAGCTTTCTTCGCAGGTGTAGCAAACGCACCCATTGGTTCTCTTCTTATGTGCAGCGAGATGACAGGGGGATACGGACTTATAACCCCTTTGCTTTTAGTGTCCGTGATAGCTTTGATATTCACAAGGCGTTGGTCCATATACAAGATGCAGGTCTGGAATAAGTTCAACTCCCCTGCCCACATGGGGAATGTTACCGTAAACATCCTTGAGAGGATAAAGGTGGAGAATGCCTTTGAGCCTGTTAAGGTTCCCACTGTTTCAAGGACCACCAGTGTCAAGAGGGTTAGAGAGATAGGCGCCTTTCACGGTGCGGACTGTGTTTTGGTAAAGGATGAGTCGGGGAACCTTGTGGGCTTTGTGGTCTTTGACAAGGCAAAGCCTGTGTTTTTAAGCGATGAGGAGTTTTCCGATGTGTTGATAGCGGAGGATGTGATGACAAAGCCTGTAGTGGTTCATCCTGAGGACTCCCTTTACGATGCCCTTGTTAAGATGCTTGATGGGAACTCTCGCTTTGCGGTGGTGGTGGATGAGAAGGATCCCAACAGGGCCTTGGGATTGTTAAGGTTTTCCCATATAATGGATGCGTACAGCAGAGAGATAAAGAGGGTAAAGAGGGAATGAAAAAGCTCATAACCGGGGCGGATGCAGCGGCTGAAGCCATCAGGCTTTCGGATCCCAAGGTAATTGCGGCTTACCCTATAACCCCTCAGACGCACATAATAGAGAAACTTGCCCAGTTTGTCTCTGAAGGAAGGCTTAAGGCCCGATACATATGCACGGATTCGGAGCTTTCTTCCATAGGTATAGCAGCAGGTGCCGTAATTGAGGGGGTAAGGGCCTTCACTGCAACGGCATCCCACGGGCTTGTCTTCATGCACGAGGCCCTCCATTGGATAGCGGGCGGAAGGCTTCCCGTTGTAATGGTCGTTGCCACGAGGGGAATCGGTGCCCCCTGGATACTCATGTCTGACATGCAGGATGCATTGAGCCAGAGGGATACGGGATGGATGATGCTCTTTGCCTCAACCGCACAAGAGGTGCACGACTTTATACCTTTGGCCTACAGGGTGGCGGAAGCGGTGATGATACCCTGCATGGTTTGCATGGATGGCTTTCTCATATCCCACACCGCAGAACCCGTAGAGCTTCTTTCAGAGGAGGATGTAAGAGAGTTTTTGCCGCCTTTTGAGAGTCCCCTTGCCTTTGGCGATGATCCCTTTACCCTATGGCCCATACCTGATCCAGACACCTACTACACCATAAGGCAGCAGCTCTTTGAGGATCACAAAAGAGCCATTGATGTTTGGAATAATGCCTTTTCTGAATTTAGTAAGGTTACAGGAAGGGATTACTCTATTTGTGAAAGCTACATGCTTGAGGATGCCGAATGTGCCTTTGTAGCCATGGGAGCAGCTTCATGCACTACAAAGGAGGCAGTGAACATCTTAAGAAGGCAGGGAGAAAAGGCAGGTCTTTTGAAAATAAATCTCTTTAGGCCCTTTCCAGAAATGGAAGTTCTTAAACATTTATCCCATGTAGATCTCGTGCTTCCTATAGACAGGGCCGTTTCCTATGGCAAGATGGGGATCTTGGGGCAGGAGATAAGGTCCTGCATTTTCCATGCTAAGGTGGTGAACTTTATAGGGTCTCTTGGGGGAAAGGATCTAACTCCTGAAAGGATAATAGCTTTCTACAAGAAAGCCACTTCTTGTGGGGGAGATGTTTTATGGATGTAGAAAAGACCAAACTTGATCCTGGACATCCCGCCTGTGCCGGATGCGGAGCGGCCATTGCCATGAAGATCGTTTCCTCTGTTCTGGACGATGGCACTCGCATTGTGATTCCGGCAGGCTGCTGGTCTATAATACTGGGGAGGTATCCCTTCTCCTCCCTTAGACTTCCTGCGGTTCACACGCCCTTTGCCTTTGCCGCCGCCTTTGCCACTGGAATGAGGGCCGCGCAGGAGTTTAAGGCAAAAAAGGCTCAAGTTGTGGTGTGGGCAGGAGATGGTGCAACCTATGACATAGGTTTTGGCCTGCTCTCTGCTGCTGCGGAGAGGAACGAGGACATACTCTACATATGCTACGACAACGAGGCCTATATGAACACAGGAGCACAGCGTAGCTCCTCCACTCCCAAAGGCTCTGTCACTCCCACCACTCCCCTTGGAAAGCCCGAGGAGAAGAAGGATATAATAGGCATACTGGTTAAGCATGGTGTTCCTTACGCCGCCTCGGCCTCAATAGCCTTCCCAGAGGATCTAAAATCAAAGGTGCTTAAGGCCAAGGCTATAAAGGGCTTCAGGTTTATACTGATACACTGCCCCTGCCCTACTGGATGGGGGATGGATCCCTCCCTTGCGGTGAGGGCTGCAAGGCTTGCGGTGGAGTGCGGAATAGTTAGGCTTTTTGAGGTGGAAAAGGGCAAATACAGAGAAACATACAAACCAAAAGGTTTACCTGTGGAGCTCTACTACGGGCTACAGAAAAGATTTAAAAAGCCGGCGGGCGGATTTGAACCGCCGACCTGCTGATTACGAGTCAGCTGCTCTACCGCTGAGCTACGCCGGCCTGCTCTGATTTTATAATACCTCGTCCTTTTGATTGCAATAGCTCGCATTGCGGGATATATTTTAACTATGGAAGTAAAAGACAGGTTTTTAGAGTTCTTTGACAAAGAGATAGAAAGCATCGTCAGGGAAACCTCCTCTGATTATGCAGCAATAGCTGTATGGAATCCTGAGAGGGGAGATCTGCATCTATACGAATCCCAAGGTTTTCCAGCATCGGAGCCTGCTCCTCGGCTTGGGAAAGGTCCTATGGGGGTGTGTGCGGAAAAAGGTGAGCCTGTATCAGGGTATATTGAGGACTTTCCCTACGTTCCTGAGAGGCTCACAAGATATATTGGGTCCGTTCTCTGCCGCCCTCTGAAGCTTGATCTGGGACTTGTGGGAAGCGTGGGAGTTGGGAGAAAAAGGGGAAAGGTGCCCTACTCCTCTGATGACGAGAACTTCCTTGAGGAAAAGGCAAAACTACTTTCGTTTGCTTACAACTACATGCTGTTTAAAGAGATGGAAAGAAGAAAAACCGAGCTTGTTGAAACTCTCATTAGGCTTCTCAGCATCCTCAGAAAAGAGAAGCTTGGAGAGGAGGAGCTTGCAAAAGAAGTTTTGGAAGTAACAAGTGACTTCTTTAAAGCCCATACCTGCATCTTTTCAAAGGTAGTTTCAGGCAAAGATGAGCTGGAGATTGTGGCGTACAAGGGTGATCCCCCCGAGGGCAGATTTATAAGGTTTGGAGAGGGGGCCTCTGGACAGGCGGCACTTAAAAGGAGGCTTGTTATATTTGAGGACTATCCCAAGGATGTGCTTCCCTCGGTTTGCTCAGGAAAGTGTCAGCTCATCTCAAGCGCCGTAGCCATTCCCATAATGGTGGGGAATGAACTATATGGAACCCTCTCCTTCTGCAGATCCATATATCAGCCCAAGTTCACACCAGCGGATCTGAAGGTATTGGAGACCTTCACCAGGGTTATAAACTTTGTGTTTTCCATATACAGGTTCGTTAAGGAAAGGGAGGTATTTAACCGTATAGTTGCCAGAACCCAGAAGATGGAAGCTTTAGGAATACTTGCTGGTGGAATTGCCCATGATTTCAACAACAGCCTCAATATCATAATGGGCTATGCGCAGCTCTGCCAGGAAAAGGCCTTCTACCCCGAGGTTAAGGAGTTTCTCTCTGTGATAATAGATGAGTGTAAAAGGGCTGCCTCCCTTATATCTCAAATACTGGCCTTCTCCAGGGAGAGCGACTTTGAAAAGAAGGTTCTGGACCTTAAGCCCCTTCTTAAGGAGTTCGTAAAGCTTATAAGGAGAACCCTGCCTGAAAACATACACGTTGAATACCAGGATGATGGCAAGGGAAGCTACCATATTATGGGAACTCCAGAGCACATCCATGTGGTGTTGATGAATCTTGTGGCAAATTCCAAGGATGCCATGCCTGAAGGGGGAAATCTGGTATTGCGCCTTCAAAAGCAGGGCCCTCACCCAGCGGTGGAGGCCGCTAGCACCATCCTTCTGGAGGTGGAGGATACAGGAGAGGGGATTCCTGAGGAGTACATTGATAGGGTTTTTGAGCCTTTCTTTACCACCAAAGATCCAGACAAGGGCACAGGTTTTGGCCTTTACCAGGTTTACAACATCGTTAAGTCTATGGATGGCTTTGTTGATATTGTCAGCTCTAGGGGAAAGGGCACCACCGTTAGGATATACCTGCCTGAGGTAAAGGAAGATGATGTGGCAGGCAGAATCCTGAAGCTGGGAGAAGCCGCTCCTGTCTACCCTTCTATCAGTCTTGAGGGTAAGGTACTTGTGGTGGAGGATAACGGAAAGCTCCTTGATGTTTTGCTTCACTCCTTGGCGAACTTAGGTTTGAAGGCTGATGGCTTTACTGATCCCCATCTAGCCCTTTCACATCTGAAGGAGTCCACAGAGGACTACTGCCTCTTGATAACCGATGTGGTTATGCCCAGGCTGGATGGTTTTGCTGTGGCAGATGAGGTTAGAAAAATAAAGCCTAATATGAAGGTGATATACATTACGGGCTACACCAATAAGGCTTCTGAGATACTTACAAGGGCCCAGGAGAAGAACACCACGGTGCTTTTAAAGCCCTTTTCTGTCTTTGAGCTTGCCGAAGCCATAAAGAAGCTAAGTTGACGCTACAAACATCATTTGTTATCTTCCAGTAAACCAAGCCTTTTAAGGGGGAGGTCATGGCTCAAAAGTACAAGAGCATAAGGAATGTTGGACTTTTCGCACACGGTGGAACTGGTAAAACCACGCTTGCAGAGGCCATGCTGTTCAACGCAGGTGTCATATCCAGAATGGGCAGCGTGGCCGATGGTAACACCGTTATGGATTACGACGAGGAGGAGAAGGAAAGGGGATGCTCCCTCAACCTTGCGGTTGCCCACTTTATCTGGAAGGACTGCAAGGTTAATCTCATAGACACCCCCGGATATGCTAACTTCATATCTGATACCTACGGCGCCCTTCGTGTTGTGGATGGTGCTGTGGTGCTGGTCTCAGGAGTTGACGGCGTTAAGGTGCAAACGGAAAAGCTCTGGGGTCTCATGGATAACTATGGGCTCCCCAGGATAATTTTTATAAACGAGATGGATAAGCCCAATGCCAACTTTGAAGCCACCCTTGAGGATATAAAGGAGAGTTTAGGGATAAAACCTACCCCCATACAGCTTCCCATAATCAAGGGTGAGGAGTTTGTGGGCATATATAATCTTCTTGGAAGAAAGGCCTTCTACTTTGAGGACGGCTCTTTGAAGGAAGGAGAGCCTCCTGAGGAGATGAAGGACGCCATTGAGTCTGCAAGGGAGGCATTGATAGAGAACATCGCTGAAACCAAGGATGAGCTTTTGGAAAAGTATCTGGAGGGAGAGGAGCTTACCAGGGAAGAGCTGATACCGGCTTTTAAAGAAGCGATACTTGCCGGAACCCTTTTTCCCGTGATGGTGGGATCCGCCATCCAGAACAAGGGAGTAACTCTACTGATGGACAAGGTCGTTGAGCTGCTTCCCTCCCCTGAGGAGAGGCCGCCCGTAAAGGGAATAAATCCCGAAACGGGAGAGGAAGTGGAAAGAAAACCCACGGTGGATGAGCCCTTTTCTGCTCTTGTTTTCAAGACCGTTTCTGATCCCTATGCGGGAAAAATATCTCTAGTAAGGGTCTTTTCAGGAAAGGCAAGTCCCGATGCCACGGTTCTAAATCCCAACAGGGATGTTAAGGAGAAGCTTTCCAAGCCCTTCTTCATGATCGGTAAGGAGCAGGAGCCTGCACCTGAGATAGTTGCTGGAGACATAGTGGGTATCCCGAAGCTCAAGGAGACAAGAACGGGGGATACCCTTTGTGATCCTGCAAACCCCATAAAGTTTCCAGAAATTGAGTTCCCACAGCCTATACTATCTTACGCCATTAAGGCCAAAAGCCGCGCCGATGAGGAGAAAATCTCCACTGCCCTTCAAAGGATGCTTGAGGAGGATATGTCCCTTGATGTGAGGAGGGATCCGCAGACCAAGGAGCTTCTCATATCTGGACTGGGACAACTGCACATAGAATCCGTGGTTAACAAGATGAAAAAGAGATACGGCGTTGAGGTGGAGCTGCAGAAGCCTAAGGTGCCCTATAAAGAGACCATAAAGGGTAAGGCAGAGGCCCAGGGAAGATACATCACGCAAAGTGGTGGAAGGGGGCAGTATGGAGTTGTGTGGTTAAGGATAGAGCCTCTTCCCAGGGGAGCTGGTTTTGAGTTTGTGGATGCCATAGTGGGCGGGGTTGTTCCTAGGCAGTACATCCCCTCTGTTGAGAAGGGCGTCAGAAAGGCTATGGAGGACGGGGTTTTGGCAGGTTATCCTGTTGTTGATGTTAAGGTTACCCTGTTTGATGGGAAGCACCATCCCGTTGACTCATCGGATCTAGCGTTTCAGATAGCTGCCTCCATGGCCTTTAAAGATGCTGCCATGAAGGCTAAACCTGTCCTCCTTGAGCCTATCATGAAGATGGAGGTTATAGTGCCGGATGACTGTGTGGGAGATGTGATAGGCGATCTCAATGCGAGAAGGGGCAAGATAATGGGAGTTGAGGCCAAGGGCAAAAACCAGGTAATAAAGGCCCTTGTCCCTCTGGCCGAAGTCTTAACATACGCCCCGGAGTTAAGATCCCTCACCGGTGGAAGGGGTGCCTATAGCATGGAGTTCTCCCACTACGAAGAGGTTCCTACCCAGATAGCAAAAGAAATCATAGAGAAGGCCAAGGAGGCCCAGGCTGAGTAAAATCGCCTTTGATGCAAGGAAGGAAAATCTTAAGGAGATTCTTGAAGAGGTTTACCAGGAGCGGCTGAATAGGCCGCTCCTTTTTTTTCTCTGTCTCTTCTTCTTTGCCCTAGGTGTCTCTATACCTGTGGGTAAGAGGCTTCTGCAGAAAAAAAAGAAAGAGAAGGTCACAAGAGTTGAATCTCCAAAAGTTATAAAGCTTGCAGAGCTAAGCGAGCAAAATGAAACCCAGAATAAGACGCAGAGTAAGATAAAAAATTTTTTTGTTTATAGGATAAGGCTCTCTTCTCAGAATCAAACAAATTTGTTTGGTATGTGTACAAAAAAGAAGCTTGAGGTTTCCGAAACTCCCATTACTCTTACAAGGATTTTGGTAGGGATATTTCCTAGGCATAAGGCACTAAGGATTGTGAGGTATATCAAAAAGAAGGCTCCTTATCTTGATCCATGGATGATGAGATGTGATGGAAAATATAAGGTCTTTGCAGGATCTTACGAAGAGAAGGAGAATATTGAGCTTGCTGTCTCATCTCTAAAGAAGCTGGGCTTTAAACCAAGATTAGAAAACGTAGTTTTAGGAAAGGAAAGGCACTTTTCTCTGGTATGCGAGGTTGTTGAGGATAAAGTTAGTGCACTAGAAAAGACGGCTAAAGAGGCACATCTTTCCTTTCAGAGATTGAGAGATTCTGCTTTTCTTAAAAAATCCCAAGGGAGTGTTTCTACTTCCAATGCTTCTAGATAAACGCCTTTGTCTATGCTTTTTATGGCACTGGCAAAGTAAAGCCCCACCCTTCTGTCTCCCCTTGATATGAGGGCCTGCACCTGGGACCACTTGGGAAGCTCGTAGTTGACACTTACCCTCTTTATGCCGGATGCGGCTTTTCTTATAGCCCTTATTTTGGATTTTAAGGAGGAAAGGTCTTCAAAGGGAACCCTTTCAAAAGGCGTCATGGGCTTTGGAACGAAGGGGGAGATGCTAAGAGAAATCCTTCCCTCAAAGCATTCCCCTACCCTCTTTATGAAGCTGGAAAATGCATCTATGTCTTCCTCTTTTTCCCCTGGTAGCCCCACCATGAAGTAAAGCTTTAGATTGGGAAAATGAGGAGATAGCTCCTTAATCCTCTGGAATATGAGCTCGTCATCAAGAGGTTTTCCTATCGCTTTTCTTAACCTTTCGGTTGCTGCCTCTATCCCAAAGGTGAGGGTTTTTGCCCCTGAGTTTATAAGCGCTTGGAATAGCTCATCAGGTGCGTCTATTCTTAAAGATGAAAAGCTAAAAGTTAATCTACCCGAGTATTTTTTAACCAGCTCAGGAAGCCCTCTGTGATCAGAAACTGAGGTTCCTAAAAATCCCACCTTTTCAGTGGGTGCTTCATTTAAAAGGGCCTCTAAGGCTTTAGATTCTACAAACCTTACAGGTGAGTAAACATGTGATGAAAGACAAAATTTGCACTTTCTAGGACATCCCCTTGATACCTCAACAATAAAGGCATTTTTGAAGAGGGAGTAATTGCTTATTATGTAAGAAGCGTTGGACAGCTTTTTGAAATCCCTCCATCTGTTTCTCACCTTTTGCACCTTTGGGATGATAAAACCCCCTATGTTTTCTGTTTCCACAAGATGCGGCACATAGATGCAGGGGATTTTGGATATCTTTTCAAGGTAGGCCTTTTTGGATACGCCTTCAAAGTCTGCTATCACTTTTGGCAGCATTTCTTCCGCTTCTCCCAAGTAGATGGCGTCAAATATGGGGGCAAAGGGTTCTGGATTGCTGCTGGGAACAATACCACCGCCCATAATGAGAGGAGAATTTTCGTCTCTGTCTGAGCTTAGCGGAGGTATGCCAGCAAGTTTGAGGATCTTAACTATATTGATGAGGTCGTTTTCAAAGCTGATGGAAAATAGTATTATGTCAAACTCCCTGGGGGTTCTTTCCAGATAAAAGGAGCAAAGCTCCTGCCCCTCCTCAAGAGATGGGATGGCTTCTTCATCAGGCAGATAAAGAAGATCACAAGAAACGCCTGGGGTTTTGTTTAAAATCTTAAAAACTGTTTGAAAGCCGAGATTTGATACACCAACGCTGTAAACATTGGGAAACACTAAAAGCACCGAAATATTCCAAGCTTCCGGAGGATGTATGCTGGCCCTTTCCCCTTCCCTGTATCTCCTCCAAAGTGCCAGTAATCTACGGGAGATCACCTGCTTGTGAGCTTTTCAATATTGGAGAGAAGCCCTGGTATCTTTATATCCGATAGGGGGCTTTCTTCATCACAGGGCCTTGGATTTATTATCCTTTCAGAGCTTTCAAGATCGCTCTTGAATATCAGCTCTTTATCATAGGAAGGTCTTTCCCTCTTTACAGCTTGAACCTCGTTGCTGAATCCTGTTGCTATTATGGTGAGCCTGATGTTATCTCCCATTTCTGGATCCAGCACCCACCCAAAGATAAGGGAAGCTTCTGTTCCCACTTCTTCCTTTATAAGCTCTCCTATCCTCTGCCACTCTGATATTTTGAAGTTCTCGCTGGATGTCACATTATACAGTATTCCTTTGGCTCCCTTAATGTCTTTGTTCTCAAGAAGTGGATTGTCCAGTGCCCTTCTTACCACCTCCTCGCTTCTGTTTTCTCCTGAAGCTTCGGCTATGGCCATAAGTGCCATGCCTCTGTTGTTGGTGAGGATGCTCTTTATATCGTTGAAGTCTGCGTTTATGTATCCCGGAAGGTTTATTATGTCTGTTATTCCCTGGACACCTTGCCTTAGAACATCATCCACCTTTTTAAAGGCTTGAATCATTGAGAGTTCTTCATTGACAACCCTGTCGTTTTGGATGACTATCATGGCATCCACATTGTCCTGGAGCATCTCTATACCCTTTTCTGCGTTGAGGATCCTAGGCTTCATCTCCCACCAGAAGGGCTTCGTCACCACTGCAACCGTTAGTATTCCCATCTGCTTTGCTATTCCCGCTATAACTGGAGCTGCTCCTGTTCCTGTTCCGCCTCCCATCCCTGCGGTTACAAACACCATATCGGCCCCTTCAAGTATCTTTATGATCTCTGCTTCGCTCTCCTCCGCCGCTTTTCTTCCCACTTCAGGGTTGCTGCCTGCTCCCAGCCCTCCTGTTATCTTTTCCCCTATCTGAAGGCGCTTTATCCCTCCACGGCAGTTGTTGAGGGCCTGCTTGTCTGTGTTAACGGCTATAAACTCCACCCCTTTAAGGCCATGCTCCACCATGTTGTTAAGGGCGTTGCACCCTGCTCCCCCTACTCCAATAACCTTTATCTTGGCGCCCGAATGGCATGTATCGTCTACAACCTCAAAGGCCTCTTTTCTTTCAACATCCTCTCTCATGTTCTCACCTCTCTATTCGAAGGCAGACTTTAGTATCATCTCTGCCAAATCATCAAACTCTATGCCCAAGACCTTGGCGGCCTTAGGCAGAAGAGAAGTTTCGGTGAGTCCTGGTATGGAATTTGTTTCTAGGTAGAAAAGCTCCCCATCTTCAGAAAGCCTGAAATCGCTTCTTGAGACACCCCTTTGATACAAGGCCCTGTGGGCGATCAATGCCCATTCCTGGGCCTTCTTGGCTATTTCCTCTGGTATAGGCGCAGGCACAAGATACTCTGTTAGCCCCTTTGTGTATTTGCTTTCGTAATCGTAAAGGCCCTTCTTTGGTCTTATTTCTAAAACGGGAAGTGCAGTATCTCCGACAACCCCTACGGTGAGCTCCTTTCCGGCTATGTACTTTTCTATTATCACCTCATCGCTGTAGCTGAAGGCCTTATCCAAGGCGTCCTTAAGCTCACTTTCGTTGTGGGCAATGGAAACACCAATTGTGGAGCCCTCATCAGACGGTTTAACAACCACTGGAAATACATTTTCACCAAGCTGGTCTTCTCCAGGAAGGCTTTTTCCATTCTTTCTCACCACCCTGTAAGGGGCTGTGTTTACACCATGCTGACGCAGGATCTTTTTAGAAACCAGCTTGTTCATGGCAAGTGCACTTCCAAGAACCCTTGGGCCCGTGTATGGGATCCCCTTCATCTCCAAAAGTCCCTGAACAACTCCATCCTCCCCCGGCTTCCCATGGAGTATCACAACTGCTACATCTATCTCGTCTAGCCTTTCCCAGAGATCCTGCCCAACATCTATCTCAACTACCTGGTATCCCTTTCTCCTTAAGGCTTCTGCCACAGCCTTTCCTGACTTTAGAGAAACTTCTCTCTCAGAGGAGGGACCTCCCAAAAGCACCCCTACCCTTTTATACAAAAGCTCCTGCATATACAATCTCCTCGGTGAGGGAAACCCCAGCGGTTTCTAAAACTCTAACTTTAACAAACTCAGCTAACTTTACAAAATCTTTAGCACTTGCCTCTTTTGGAGAAAGGAAAAAATTCGCATGTTTTTCCGAAATCCTAACCCTACCTATACTATACCCCTTAAGCCCTGCCTCTTCAATAAGCCTTCCTGCATAAAAAGGTAACGGGTTTTTAAAAACGCACCCAAGAGAAGGACCTTGTGGAAACTTAACTTTTCTTAATTGATCTACTTCTGCTACTCTTTTTTCAGGCTCTCTTCCCGCCTTTAGAGCCAATTTTGCAGATAAAATAATACATTGTTTTAAACTACTGAAACGATAGCCGAAGGAGAGCTCTTCTTTCTTGAGAACAAACACCTCTGTGTCTTTCCAGCATTCCACTTCTTCAACCAGCTCCCCTATCTCTCTACCAAATGCCCCTGCGTTCATAACAAGAGCCCCTCCCAGGGTCCCGGGGATCCCCCAGAGCTCCTCAAGTCCGGAAAGCCCTTCTTCTACACAGATCTTGACAAGCTCGTTTAGCATTACTCCGCAGGATGCGAAAAGGCGTGTCCCTTTAATCTCTACCTGCTTTATCCCACTTGTATCTACTACCGCCCCTTCGTAATAACCATCCCCCCAAAGCATGTTGCTTGATGCCCCGCATACGATGAAGGGAATACCTTGCTGTGCAAGGTGGTTCAGCGTATAAACCAACTCATCTTTGCTTTCTGGCTTTATATAGAGCCTTGTCTTTCCCCTAGTTCCTACGAAAGATATACGGTTTAGGGGGTAGTTTCTGTGGATTCTTCGGCAAGGAAGTTGCAGAGCTTCCATATATCGCCGGCTCCCATGGTTATAAGAACGTGCTCAGGTGTCAGTCTTCTCCTTAGAGGAGTTATCATATCCCTCCAGTGCTTGAAGAAGTTGGGGGAGATGCCTCTTCGTTTCAGTTCCTTTAAGAAGCTTTCCATGTTAAATCCATTACTTTTCTCCCCTGCAGAGTAAATATCGGTTACCCAAAGCTCCTCCACTTTTGAAAGCACCTCTGCAAAGTCCTTCCAGAGTAGCTTCATTCTGCTGTATCTGTGGGGCTGAAAGACCACCAAGACGCGCTTGTCAGGCCATCTCTGTCTCACCGCCTCTAATGTATTCAATATCTCTGTTGGATGATGGGCATAGTCGTCAATCAGTACTGCTCCTCTGCAGTATCCCCTTACAGTTAGCCTCCTTTCCACTCCGCTAAATTTTTCTAATTCGCATGCTATTCTTTCAAGTGGAACTCCTGTAAGAGCAGCGGTTGCAATGGCTGCAAGTGCATTTCTCACATTGTAGGGTCCTGGAAGTTTCAAAAAGAACCTTTCCCTTCCCCAGGGTGAAACACACTCAAAACAGGTTCCTTCGCTTTTTATTTCTAGATTTTCTGCTGTGATATCTGCCTTGTAATTATTTAGAGAGTAGTATAGGCATTCAAAGCCTAGCGAAACACTGTAAGCGTTTGGATCGTCCATGCATACAACCCTATAGCCCTTTACATGTCCAAGGTAGCTTCTAAAGGCCTCTTTTAAGGCTTCAAAGCTTCCGTAGTGGTTTAGGTGTTCTCTGTCAATGTTTGTTAAAACCCCTATATAGGGGGAAAGGTGCAGGAATGTACCGTCGCTTTCGTCGCTTTCTGCAACCACAAGCTCCCCAGAGCCTATGAGGGCATTGGTGTTTTGAAAGTCCTTCAGCTTTCCTCCTACAATTATGGTGGGAGAAAAACCAGCTCCCCATAGGATTCTGCCTATCATAGCGGTTGTGGTGGTCTTTCCGTGGGAGCCAGCAACGATTAGACTTCTTTTTTCCTTGGTTATGGCTGCAAGAAGCTTTCCCCTCTTCATAAGGGGAATGCCAATGTTTCTAGCCTTTTTAAGCTCCACGTTGTCTTGGGGTACCGCAGATGAGAACACCACAAGCTCCACATCATTCTTCAGAGCCTCTTCCCTGTGGGGAACGCAGATGTTAGCCCCTAGTTTTCTCAACTCCTTAACATTTAAATTTTCGGTAATATCAGAACCTGTGACCTCTACCCCAAGGGTTAACAGCACCCTCGCGAGAGCACTCATACCAATGCCGCCTATTCCTACGAAGTGGACCTTACGGTAGGGGAAGTTCACGTTTCACCTCTTCTGCCAGCATTTCTCCTCTGCAGGGTTTAAGGGCTCTCTTCATCCTTCTTCCCATGGCCATGCAAAGGCGCCTGTTGAAGAAAATGGGAAGAAGCTTCCTTATTAAGTTTTCCCCTGTGCAGTCCCGATTGTCAATTACCAGGGCCGCTTTTCTTCTCTCCAGCACCTGAGCATTCAGCTTCTGATGGTCACCTACGGCAAAGGGGTAAGGAACAAGTATTGCCCCCCTTCCCACAGATGATAACTCAAACAATGTTGTAGCTCCCGCTCGGCATAAAACAAAGGTTGCTTCCCTATAGGCAGAGGGCATGTCTTCTATGAAGGCCCTTACCTTTGCTTTAATTTTTGCCCTTTTGTAAGTATTTTCTGCTTCCTCTCTATCCTCCTCGCCTGTCTGATGGATCAGTCTTATATGCAGACTTGCAAGATGAGGTGCAGCTTCTATCATAGCTTTGTTTATGCTTTTTGCTCCCCTTGACCCTCCCACAACCAGCAGCGTGAAGGGATGAAGCCTTAAAGGAAAGTGTCCGTTAAGTATCTGAGATCTCACGATATTTCCCATAAGCTTTACCCTACATTTTTTAAAGTATTTTAAGCTCTCCTCAAAGCTCACCCACACCCTTTTGGCAAATGGAGAGACCAGTAAGTTGCTCCAGCCAGGCACGCTGTTCTGCTCGTGAACAAAGAAGGGGACACCTGCTATTATACAGGCCACAGCAAGGGGAAAAGAGGTGTATCCACCTGTGATTATTGCCCCGTTTGGAGAGAAATCTTTTATGCTCTTAATGCATATGGCCACCGAGATGGGAAGCTTTATAAGTCCCTTTAAAAGGGCTATAGCCCCCCTTCCCCTAATTCCCTCAAAGGGAATGAACCTTATGGGAAGACCCTTCTGAGGAGCAAGTTTTGCCTCTATTCCTCTTTTTACGCCGATAAAAGTGACCTTGTCACCTTTCTTTGCCAAGCTGTTGGCTATTTCCAATGCGGGGAAGAAGTGGCCCCCAGTTCCCCCTCCCGCTATTAGCCAGCGCAAGCTATACTCCTTACAAGCTCGTTGAATCTTTCCCCTCTTTCCTCGTAAGAGGAAAACTGGTCAAAGCTCGCACATCCTGGAGAAAGCACAATAATATCTCCCTCTTCTGAAACTTCCCATGCCTTCTCCACAGCTTTATCAAACTTCTCTTCAAAGGTAACTGGCACACAGCCATTAATTTGCAGCGCTATTGACCTTGCCGCTTCTCCGTAAAGCACAAGATGCTTCGCTTTACTTTTTAACACTTCTCTAAGGAAGCTGAAGTCCATTCCCTTGTCCTTTCCTCCCATGATGAGGATCACCTTTTGCGGTATAAGGGATAATGCCCTTTTAACTGCATGGGGATTTGTTGCTTTGGAGTCGTTGTAAAAGATCCTTCTTCCAAACTCACCAACCTTTTCCATCCTGAATCGTGGAGGGGAAAAACCTTTCAGGGCAGAAAGTGCAACCTCAAGATCAATGCCAAAAAGACCGGTAACCGTCAAAGATGCCAAGAGATTGGGC
>JALVZS010000189.1 GCA_027022065.1 bacterium | reverse complement strand
CGGATACAAAAGTAGCTCCCAAGCAAGGTATGTGGCCTTTGAAGAAGCCCGATACATCACCATAGCGGGAAGCAGGGTAAACATAAGGAAAGGTCCCGGAACAAACTATCCCATAATAACCTCGCTCGTTAGAGGCACCAGTGTAAAGGCCATAGGCAAGCAGGGCAGGTGGTATCAGATAGAGCTTCCCGATGGTAGAATAGGGTGGGTATATGGTTCCCTCGTTAGATAGTCACCATACAACATTTAGCTCATCGGTGGTCACAACCCTTATGAGGACGCTGTTACTTATGCTGTTCTTTCTGGCCCTTTTAAATGTCCAGCCGCTAACCCCTCTCAAAAAGGTCTTTCTCTTAAATCCATCGGGCAGGGTGTAGATAATCTGCACTCCCTGCACCCTGCCTTCGTTGTCCAAAACGATATCAACCTGTTTCAAAAACTTTATATTTCCAGGACCAAAATTAACCATATAATACTGAAGATCTGTAGGCTGAGGAGGATGAGACACAAAAAAGTAGGCCGAATACAGCCTAATAACTCTACTGCTTAAAACCTTTGCGTTGCAGATAAAGGGCAAAATAACCGCTACAAAAATCAGGATTGCTTTTCTAAACATTCCTACCTCCTCTTTTTATGGGAGTAAACAAAGGCCAACACCTCCGCCACCGCCATGTAAAGCTCAGGAGGTATCTCCTGGTTAAGCTCCAGTCTGAAAAGAGCATCGGCAAGTGATGGATCTTCTTCAATGGGAATATTGTGCTTTTTGGCTATCTCAATGATTCTCTTCGCAAGACTACCGGCTCCTTTTGCAACAACCCTTGGAGCCTTATCCTCCCCCCTCTTGTATCTTAAAGCCACTGCCTTCTTCATGCCCTCACCTCTAGAGAGGAAGATATAACAGGGAAAGAAAGCTCATCAATCTTGGGATTGTGGTAAAAGCTCAAGGAGGGAACAAACCCGTGAGAAGAAAGGACCCTTGCAAGCTTCTCTTTTCTTTTTTCAAGCTCTTCCTTTGTACTTTTTAAACTCGCCTGAATGCTTACTATCAAGCGTTTACCAGCATCAGGAGCATAGCTCATGTCTATTCTCAAAGCCCCCATATCCTCTTCCCTTATCAACATTCGCACCACAAACACCCTTTTAGCACCTGAGGCCTCAGGCTCTACGGCCAAGGTGGTTAGAAACCTTCTTTTTTCAACAATTACAGGAAAAGAAAACGCATAGATATTGGTAGCCTGCTTTGAGCTAGAAGAGGATCTCTCAACCAATAGCCCTATATGTTCCTTAACATCCTTTACAGCCTTTAAAAGGCTCCTCAAATTGCCTTCTGAGCTATCTTGAACCACATCTGCAAATCTATCAATTAGATCATCAACCTCTGGCAGGATCCCTCTTAGTTTTAGAGAGAGCCTTTTAATAACGGGAACCTCCGAACGAGTAAAAATTTCAGGTAAGCTAGACGCAAGCTCCTTAACCTCCTCATCGGCAACCAAAGATGAAGCAACAAGCACAAAGTCTCTAAAGGCACCAAAAAAATTTTCTATACTTTTGCCCTTTAAAGCTTCCCCAAGGGAGGCCTCCAAGTTCAACATAGCACTTAAAAGCTCACCTTCTAAAAAGGTTCCGGATCTCCCTCCCACGTGGGCTTCTGAGCCTTGTTCTGCAACCTTCACTGCAAGCTTTATAAAGGCTGCAAGCTCTTTAACTTCCCTTTCAGGCACATCTAAAGGGAGCTCTGCGAATCTCCTTACAGGTATCTCTTTCTCCGCTGTTTTTATCCTCCTTACAAAGCTCAAAACCACAGGTGGCCCCTCCTCTTTCACCCTAACAACAACCACATCCCCTTTATTCGGCAGGGCATGGGAAGCCTCCCAAACCCCCTCCCCCACAAATTCCCCAAAGTCTATAACCACCCTATCACCATCAACAGAAAGCACCTTACCCGTAAGAAGGGCTTTGCTTCTTACAAGCTCCCTTACCTGCTCAGGAGCTAATACGCCCCAAACCCTCATATACAGCCTCAGCAAGCCTTTTTAAGGTCGGAACCTCATCGCACCTTTCAACCAAATAAACCTCACATCCACCAAGCTCCTTTATCACATCTGGATTGGTCCTTTCCGCGGTATCAGCCCCCTCGTACATATTAAGCACCACCCCCAAAACCTTAAGCCCATAAGCCCTGGCCACCCTCAGTGTAAGAAGCGTGTGGTTTATGGTGCCTAGTTTGCTTCTTGCAACCACAATCAGAGGCAGATCAAGAAAGACGGCAAGATCCGCATAGGTGAATCTTCCGGCAATGGGAACCAGCAACCCGCCAGCTCCCTCAACAACCACTAAATCCCCCATAGATTCCAGCTTTTTAAATCTTTCTTTTATGAAGCACAAATCTATCTGCCTTCCCTCTAGCCTAGCAGCTACAGACGGAGCCAAAGGTTCCCTAAAGAGGTAGGGAACCACTAAATCATAACTCAAATCAATGCCCGATGCCTCTATTAGTGCTCTTCCGTCCATGGGGTAGTCGGGACATCCCGTTTCTACGGGTTTGAAGGGCACAACCCTTAACCCCATCTCCCTAAATCCCTTTATAAGTCCGCAGGCCACAAAGGTCTTTCCCACTCCCGTATCTGTACCTGTGATAAAAATTCCACCCATCCATTAACCCCTTGATATTTGCTTTCTTCCTATAATACAAAGCAAAGCATGATAAGGGAAGGAGATTTTGTGCTTCTTGTTTCTCCAGAGGGAAAAGAGTTTATGATCCAGGTCCAAAAGGGTAAGGTATTTGGAACCCACAGGGGGAATATTGATGTAGGTTCACTTATAGGAAGAGAGTTTGGGTGTTCAGTACTATCAAGCAAAGGCGAAGTGTTTTTTGCACTTAAACCCACAATTTACGATTTCGTAAAGCGGGTAAAAAGAAAGACACAGATCATATACCCCAAAGATGCAGGGTATATAGTGCTAAGGCTAGGTATAACCTCTGGCTGCAGAGTAATTGAGTGTGGAACAGGATCAGGGTCCCTAACCACCGTGCTAGCCTTTGCCGCTCATCCCTTCGGAAGAGTCTACTCATACGACATGAGAAGCGAGTTTATAGAGCTTGCAAAGGAAAACCTTAAAAGAACAGGATTTGACCTCCCCGTTACATTTAAGGTGAAAAGAGGAGAAGAGGGGTTTGACGAAAGGGATGTTGACGCAGTCTTTATAGATGTTAAAACCCCCGAGACTCTGCTTGATTCTGTCTGGCAGTCCTTAAAGCCAGGGCATCCTGTGGGCTTTCTGCTTCCTACGGCCAATCAGGTATCCTCGCTGCTGAAGGCCCTGGAAAGGGGGTTCTGTGTGTCCGAGGTATGTGAGATACTGCTTAGAAGGTATAAAATAAATCCAGACAGACTGCGCCCCGACGACATTATGAATGCCCACACAGGTTACTTAGTCTTTGCAAGAAAGGTGGAAAGATGAGGAGAATAAGAGAAAAAGTAACAGAACGCTGCACATATATAACCGCCCTCTTTGAGGATCAAAGGATCCCCTATCAGGCAAGCCTCACCATATACGACAACCTCGTAAACTGCGAGATAGTTCCCTCGGGTTTCGCTGCACAGGACTTTGTCAAGAAGTTGAACCAAATACTGGGAGAGCCATACGAAGGGCCAAGGATCAGAGAAAGCTTTTCAGATTGCGGAGAGGAACCTGGCAGCCTGTACGTTGGTTGGAAAAGCGAGCTTACAAAGGATCAACTGAGAAAGCAAATTATACAGTTTCTGGAAAAGGAGGGATTCAAGAGATGAGCGTATTCCACAGGTTATCCGAAAAGTCATCAATCTTTGAAGGCATAGATCTACTCTACTACGGAAGTGGTCCTTTAAGCTCAAATGTTTACATACTGGACAACGGCAGGGTTCTTATTGATACAGGAAATAGCATAGAACTCTTAGAAGACTACAAGACCCATTACCCTAATTCAAAAATAGAAAAGGTCATAATAACTCACGCACACACAGACCACATATCTGGACTCTTTCTGCTCCTTTCCCAATACGAGCCAGAGATTTACATACACCAACAGGAGCTCTCCGCAGTCTCCGGCGATAAGAGCCTTGAAGATTTTTTTAAGGAGATAGGCAAAGAACACCTGGTAAAACCCCTAAAGGGAAATGAGGAGATAGACGCAGGTATTTTTAAATTAAGGGTTCTTTACACCCCAGGCCACACGCCAGGTAGCATCTGCCTATTCGTTCCCGAAAGAAAGATCCTCTTTTCGTCGGACACCCTCTTTCCCATGAAGGGAGACTACGCACTTCTTCCCGCACCTGATCCACAGGGAGGAAGCCTTGAGGAGCTTGCCATGTCCATAAGGTACATCATGAAACTGAATCCTGTAGCATTCTGTCCCGGCCATCTATTCCCCGTTTGGGAGGATGTCTTTGACCACGCAAGGAGAACCTACTTTGAGCTACAGCTTCAGATACACAAAAGGGAAGACCTGGCCTACATAAGCACAGGAATACTTCTGGCGGATCTAGGCAGACTGGATGATGCTATTCAGTGCTTTGACAAGGTGCTTGAAAAGGAAAGCAACCATCCGGGGGCCTGCTTTGTTAAAGGGCTTGCCATGATGCAGAAGGCACAGTTTGAAAAGGCGGTTGAGCTGTTTGACAGAGCCCTTTCAGTATATCCAGACTTTAAAGAGGCAGAGGAAGCAAAAAGAAGGGCCCTAATAGCCATGGGCAAGGCCTAAAAACCGCTTGTAATCTTAATTTTCTGTTGACAACTTATATAAGCTCATTTTAAATAAAGGGCGAAAATTTGAGAAAAATTATACAAAGGGGGAGACCCATGGGGAACAAACCAACCATCATTTGGACCAAAACAGATGAAGCACCTTATCTAGCTTCATTCTCACTGCTTCCTATAATCAAACAGTATCTCAAATATGCCGATATTGACATTGTGATTAAAGACATATCCTTGGCAGGAAGAACCCTCGCCGCATTTCCCGAGTACCTTAAGGAAGAACAAAGGGTGCCAGATGACCTTGCCGAGCTTGGAAGATTGGTTAATGAGCCTGACACCAACCTTATAAAGCTTCCAAACATCAGCGCCACTGTTCCACAGCTTAAAGACACCATAGCTGAGTTGAGGAACAAGGGATATATGGTCCCCGAGTATCCAGAAGAGCCCAAGACCGAAGAGGAGAAGAAGATCAAGGAGAGATACGCAGAGGTTCTGGGAAGCGCTGTTAATCCTGTGATAAGGCAGGGTAACAACATTCGCATGGTGCCTCCTCCGGTTAAGGCAGCAGCCAAGAAGTACCCCAATCTCATGGGCCTTCCTTTAAAGGAATGGCCTAAAGACTCCAAATGCCATGTCTCCTACATGAGCAAGGGAGACTTCTACGAGCATGAAAAGTCCGTAACCATTGAGAAGGATCAGAAGATAAAGATTGAATTCGTGGACGAAAACGGCAATGTCCAGGTCCTCAAAGAGGTTCCCGTAACTAAAGGTGAGGTATTTGATGGAACCTTCATGAGTGTTAAGGAGCTCCAGAAGTTCTTTGAGGAGCAGTTTGAGGACGCCAAGAAGAAGGATGTGCTCTTCTCCCTGCATCTAAAGGCCACCATGATGAAGGTTTCTGACCCTCCCATATTTGGATATGCGGTAAAGATCTTCCTGAAGGATGTATACGCCAAATACGGCGATGTGCTTGAGGAAATTGGCTTTAACCCCAACAACGGACTGGTTGACCTTGAGGAAAAGCTGAAGAAACTGCCCGAGGACAAGAGAAAGGAAATAGAAGCTGCTGTTAAAGAGGCGCTGGAGAAAGGCCCCAGGATGTTTATGGTGGATTCCGACAGGGGCATAACAAACCTTCATGCACCTAACCTGGTCATCATTGACGCTTCAGTCCCTGTTATTATAAGAGACGGCGGAAAGGCCTGGGGACCTGATGGTAAGCAACACGATGCAAAGATAGTTATACCTGATAGAAGCTATGCCACAGCCTACGAGCAGATAGTTGAGGATTGCAAGAAGAACGGCGCCTTTGACAGAACCGTTATGGGCACTGTTATAAACATCGGCCTGATGGCCATGAAGGCTGAAGAGTATGGCTCTCACGACAAGACCTTCCTTGCTCCTAGCAACGGCACATTCAGGGTGGTGGACGAAGACGGCAATGTTCTCATGGAGCACAAGGTTGAAAAGGGCGACATTTGGAGAGGCTGTCAGGTAAAGGACATAGCGGTAAAGGACTGGGTTAAACTTGCTGTTCAGGTGGGCAGAAACACCGGATATCCTGTTGTTTTCTGGCTTGACGAAAATAGAGCCCACCATGCAGAGCTTATAAAGAAGGTGAAAGAGTATCTGAAGGAACACGATACAAGCGGACTTGAGATACACATCAAGAGCCCTGCAGAGGCCATGAAGTTCACCTGTGAAAAGGTGAGAAAGGGAGAAAGCGTTATCGCAGTTACAGGTAATGTCCTGAGGGATTACCTGACAGATCTCTTCCCCATCCTTGAAGTGGGAACAAGTGCAAAGATGCTCTCCGTTGTGCCACTTCTTGCAGGCGGAAGGCTCTTTGAGGCAGGAGCCGGCGGATCCGCTCCCAAGCACGTCCAGCAGTTCCTCAAAGAAGGCCACTTAAGATGGGATTCTATGGCTGAGTTTACGGCACTTTCCGCAAGCATTGAGTTCATAGCCGAAAAGTACAACCACAAAAAAGCCAAAGTAATGGCTGATGCAGCAAACAAAGCCATAACAGAGATACTTGAGAACCAGAAGTGGCCTGGAAGGAAGGTGGGACAGCTTGACAC
>JALVZS010000188.1:364-2018 GCA_027022065.1 bacterium | reverse complement strand
AAAAGAGAAGCAAAGCGATCCGTGGGCAAAGCAATGAAAGCATTAAGGAAACTGGAAAGAGAAGGGATTATCTAAAAGGTAAGAAAGAAGCTGACATTAGAAAGCATTATGAAAAGCTTTTAAGTCTCCTTGATCTGTGTCTATATATGCTGTATTAAATTGTAGTGGGGGTGTTAAGATGAGGGCGGTTTTGTCTATAAGCCTTCCTGAAAAATTGGCTAAGGAATTGGACGCTTTTGCCAAAGAAACTGGCCGAAATAAAAGCGATATTGTGCGGGAGTCCTTGAGTCTTTATTTATGGGAAGTACGTATGAAACGCCTCAAAAAGCAGCTCAGGCCTTAGGATAAATTTTGCGTCTAATCCTCTCCTTTTTAAAGGAAAGATACAGACGCATGGTGCTTACGTAGCATAACCATGTGCTGTTCTGAGTATGTTGTCTTTCTTGACTTTTATGCGAGAAATATTAAACCATATGTTATGGGTAAAAGGAACGCGAAACCCAGTCTCAGGGCTGCAAGAACCTGTGTTTACAACTGCAACTACCACATCGTATTTTCCACTAAATACAGGAGTAAGGTTCTTACCCAAGACATAGAGGAGTATCTCAAGAATCTCGTTCAGGAAATAGCCCAGGAAAAGGGATTTGAGGTGTTTCAGGTGGAAGTGGGAGAGAAAGACCACGTTCACATATTTGCATCCGCTCATCCCAAAATAGCTCCTTCCTACATAGTCAAGATGATTAAGGGTATTACCGCAAGAAAAATCCTCCTGAAGTTTCCCCACATAAAGAAATACCTCTGGAAGGGGCATCTATGGAACCCTTCATATTACATAGAGACTATTGGCTCAATATCTGAAGAGGCAATTCGCAAATACATCGAAAATCAGAAGGGGAAATAAATGCTTTACGTTTATCGGTTCAGGCTTTATCCGAAGAAAGAACAGATAGAATTTCTGAACCGTCAGATAGGGCATTGTAGATTTGTTTACAACAAGCTCCTTGAAATAGCGAAGAAGGATTATGAAGCAAGAGGTAAAAAGTGGAACTACTACGAATACAAAAAGCTATTGCCAAAGCTCAAGGAAGAATTTCCTTTCCTTAAAGAAGCCAACAGTCAATCACTTCAAGAATCCGTAAAGTGGCTTGATAGAGCGTTCAAAAACTTCTTCAAGGGATTATCTGGATTCCCAAAATTCAAGAGTAAAAGGAAAACTAATAGTATATCAATACCCCAGCACTTTCGCATAGAAAGCAATAAGGTAAAAATACCCAAGATTAATACTCCCATCAGGTTCATAAAACATAGGGAAATAGAAGGAAAGGTAAAGAGCATCTCAATTACAAAGATGCCAACGGGTAAGTTTTACCTGAACGTTCTTGTGGAAAGGGAAATAGAACCTCTGCCCAGGGCGGAAAAGGTGGTAGCGATAGACGTAGGGCTTACCCATTTTTGTACGCTCTCTACGGGAGAGAAGGTAGAAAATCCAAGGTGCCTGATAAAGACGGAAGAAAGGATAAAGAAACTACAGAAACAGCTTTCAAGAAAGAAGAAAGGGAGCAGGAGATTTAAGATACTTGCAAAGCGGATAGCAGAGCTACATGAGAAGGTAAAAAACCAGAGGAATGATTTTCTGCACAAACTGAGCAAACGG
>JALVZS010000188.1:0-354 GCA_027022065.1 bacterium | reverse complement strand
AAGCACATAGCTGATGCGAGCTGGAAAAGGTTTATCCAGTTCCTTGAATACAAAGCTAAGCTCTATGGGAGAGTTCTAATCAAGGTTGATACCTTCTATCCCTCTTCAAGGCTCTGCCACAGGTGTGGGTTCAAGAAGGAGGACTTAAAACTCTCTGATAGGGAATGGGTCTGTCCGGTCTGTGGAGCGAAGCACGATAGAGACGTTAATGCAGCGTTAAACCTACTCAGGAAAGGTCTCACCCGCCTTAAAAGGGTGGTAGGGGTGGACCGCCCCGAGCTTATGCCCGTGGAGGGTGCAGTAGCACCCTGTGAAGCGGGAAGCCCTCAATTCATTGAGGGCTTCCCGCTTCAC
>JALVZS010000187.1 GCA_027022065.1 bacterium | reverse complement strand
TGCCAGTTTTATCTTAAGTTCGTTTATGGCGTTCTGTAGGTCTGAGATTTGTTTTTTTAAGTTTGTCTCAATGTTTATCTGCAGAGCTTTTATTTTACTTTGGGTGTTTCTGATTTCTAAATCTTTTTGGTATAACTGCTTTTGCTTGTTAGTTATACGCTCCTCAATATCTGAGATTCTCATTTCTAAGTTTGAAGCATAAACGAGATTGTCTTGGATAATGTTTGAGAATATGAGGAGGCTTAACTTGTCATTATAGTTGGATTTTATCATATACATCCTTTCCCTTATGAGATCGTCGGTGTTTTTGTTGATAAGATAAAGCCTTTTCTCCAAGTTATGCTTTGCCTTTATTAGCGAGTTTATATCTTGCTTTATCAGTTGCTTTTCCTTTTCAAGATTGCCTATCTTATCTTTAAGATCCTGTATCTGTAGCTTCTGCTTCTCTATATCGCCTTTCACAACATTGATGGACATTTGTAGAGAAATCATGTTATTGTATATCTGGTCTTTTTGCAATTCTACATTTTTAAGCTTTTCCTCCAATTGCTTTATCTTAGCCTGAAGGTGCTTTTGCTCTTCGAGGAGTCTTTTATTTTTCTTGCTGCTTATCTTTTCCTTTATGAACTGGTTGATTACACTGTATATAATCTCTTTTCCTTTCTCTTTATCTGGATAGTACGTGTAGACCTCTATGATGGTTCCTCCCCGGTGCAGAGAACTCATAATTTTAGGAGCTTTATCTTTGTACTTTTCGTATAAGAACTCTTTGTATGCTCCTGAATCTATCCAGCTTTTTAGATCCTGAGGTTTCCAATCGGATTCTGGCTCTCCTTTGCTGTTAAAGTGGGTTACACCTGGTCTTACTATGATGCCTATTTTGTATTTAGGTGTTGATAAAAAAGCTACAAGAGCAGCTATAACGGTAAATAAGAAGGTGGTTAGAAGAATTGCCTTTTTCCTCTTCACCAGCACCATAAATAGCTCGTACAGGTCTATCTCGTCTTCGTAGTAGGGCATCTGTGGGGGGACCTGCTGCTGGCCGTTCATACTCACCTCCTCAAATCCAGTTCTTCCAGTATCTTGCGGGCTCCTTTATCTAGCAGGTTAAGTGCCAGGGATCTTCCGAGTTCCTTTGCCTTTTCAGGACTTCCATTGGTTTCTCCTTCGTAATAGGGGTTTCCTGATGGATGGGCTATAAAGGCCTTTATGTGCAGTTTTCCGTCTTTGGCTTGGGCGATTGCCCCAACGGGTATCTGACAGCTTCCTCCTATCTCCCCTAGAAAGGCCCTTTCCGCCTCTGCCTCCACGCGGGATCTGGGATTGTCTAAAGCTTCCCGTACCTCTTCAAACTCCCCACATCTTGCCTCAACCGCAAGTATCCCCTGTCCTATAGCGGGTATCAGCTCCTTCAAAAGGAGCGTATTTTTCGGCTTTACCCCAAGTCTCTTAACCCCTGCCGATGCCACAACTATGGCGTTGTAGAGACCTTCCTCAAGCTTTCTTATCCTCGTGTCTAAATTCCCTCTTAGAGGCTCAATCTTTGCCCCGGGAACGAGCCTTCTTAGTTGAGCGCTTCTTCTGAGGCTTGATGTGCCGATGACCTTTCCCTCAAGCTCCTTAAGACTTTTTACGGGCTCTCTTGAAATAAGCAAATCCCACGGATCCTCCCTTTCTGTGTAGGCGATGATTTCCAGCCCTTCTGGAAGCTCTGCCGGCATGTCCTTTAGGCTGTGCACAGCGATGTCTACTTCACCTCTCAACAAAGCCTCCTCTATTTCTTTGACAAAGAGCCCCTTTCCCCCCACCTTTGCCAGAGGAACATCTGTTATCTTATCTCCCTTGGTCTTTATTACAACAAGCTCTGCCTCCCATCCCAGCTTCTCCTCTATGCGCCTTTTCACAAAGTGTGCCTGCCACAGGGCGAGCTTGCTTCCCCTAGTTCCTATCCTTACCCTCATTCACTTCCTCCAGGGCGAACATGGCCTCAACCAGCCTCTTTATCCTCTTGGCGTCTCC
>JALVZS010000186.1:6463-6835 GCA_027022065.1 bacterium | reverse complement strand
TCTTAATCCCATAAACCCTTACGGGGAGACAAAGGCAACTGTGGAAAGGATACTGAGAGACCTTGCCCGATCTGGTGTCAACTTCAGGTATGTATCTTTACGGTACTTCAACGTTGCAGGGGCTGATCCCGAAGGCAGAATAGGATTCGCATACCCTGAGCCAACACACCTCATCATAAGGGCCTTAAAAGCCGCAAAGGGTGAGATAGAGAAGCTTTACATATACGGGACCGATTATCCCACTCCCGACGGAACCTGCATCAGGGATTACATACACGTATTGGATCTAGCTGAAGCCCATGTGCTTGCCATGGAGTATCTGTTAAACGGGGGAGAAAGCGATATTTTTAACTGCGGATATGGAAGAGGATA
>JALVZS010000186.1:3663-6453 GCA_027022065.1 bacterium | reverse complement strand
ATGAAAGAGGTAGTTGAGGTGGTGAAGAGGGTAACAGGTGTTGACTTTCCCGTTGAGGAAACCTCCAGAAGGCCTGGAGATCCGCCTATACTGGTAGCAAAGGCGGAAAAGATAAAAAGGGTGCTAAACTGGAAGGCCAAATACGATGATCTGGAGTATATTGTTAAAACGGGCTGGGAGTGGGAGAGGGCTAATAGGTACACAAAAACTTAACCACCGACAGGGCAAATACTGAGGCGGTTTCTGATCTCAGTATAACCGGACCTAAAGAAACGGGTTTCCAGCCTTTTTTGATTAGATTTTCTGCCTCTTCTTCTGAAAAGCCGCCTTCTGGACCTATCAGAAACGCTATGTTTTGTGGAAGGAGACCTTTTATAACACGGGAAAATGGAATTCCGCCCTCTTCCCAGAAGAAGATCTTTGCTCCATCAAAATCAACCCTTTCAATCGGAGTAGGCTCTGCTATTTCCGGAAGTACCACCCTGCCGCACTGTTTAATGGCCTCAGCAGCTATCCTCCTCCAGCGAAGTAGCTTGTTCTTTTTGGGCAGGACAACACTTCTGGTACTGATAACGGGAATAATTCTGTATACTCCGAGCTCTGTGGTTTTTTGAATGACTAGCTCCATCTTATCCGCCTTCAGCATACACTGAAAGAGGCAGACCTTTACAGGAAGCTCCCTGTTGTTTGGATAGTGCACATCTTCAACGAGAATCCCGTTACCGGTAAAGGTGCAAAAAGCCTCAGCTCCTTTTCCGTTTAAGGCATATACCTTTTCTCCGCTTTTTATCCTTCTGACTTTTAAATGGTGAAGCTCCTCCTCCGGAAGGGGCAAAAACTCACCCTTCTGGAACTCTGCCTCAACAAAAACCCTTGCCAAAGACATGGGAGAAGGGGAGGGAAGAACCCTCCCCGAGGATGCTATTTGGCGTTCTGCTTTACTCTTCTCATGAAGATCTCCTGCATCCTCTCGCGCATGAGCTTTGCCCTGTACTCCCTTCTCATGCGCTCTGCTTCCTTCTTCATCTCAACCAAAGTTTCCTTCATCTTGGCGTATCCGTACCAGGTGGTGTAGTCGGGCATTATGTGGAACGCAGCTTGGTAGGTCTTCATTCTATAGTCCATGAACATCTCATAAAGCATCTCCTCAATAGGGGTGCTTACCTCGTAGAAGTTCAGGAGATCAGGATAAGGCCAGGTTTCGGGCTTCTCTTTTGGCTGTATCACTCCTTCCTTGTAGAGGTCCCTAACTATGTCTATGGCCTCTGCGAAGATCTTGTCGGCCGCCTTTATCATGAGGTCGGCGTTCTTCAGGTTTTCTCTTGCGAAGGTTTCAGAATGGCACCTCTTGCAAACCGCAACCATCCTCTCTCTTTCCCTCTTCCAGGATTTGGCATCTAGCCTTGCAAGCTTCGCCTTCTTTACTATCTCAAGCCTCTTTGTGGGCTTTCCGTTGGCGTCAAGAACTCCCAAGGCTTTTAAGATCTCCACCCTGTAGGACCACCACTCCTTATCAGGCTCGGGAAGCCTTAAAGCCAAAAAGCCCCATGCGGTCATTACCCTGTGGTCTCCATTGGGCATGTGACAGTCCTGACAGGTAGGACCTCTGTGGGCCTTTCTGTCCGTTACATAAGCGGCACCGTGCTTGGAGTGGAACCACATCTCCCACTGGGCGTGGTCAAAGCCCGTGTGGCAGCTGTTGCAGGCCTCGGGCTCTCTGGCCTCCTTAACAGAAAAGGCATGCCTTGTGTGGCAGTTCTGGCAGTCCATGCCGTACTTGTAGTACTTTCTGTACTCAACCGCATGCCTTACTTTTTCGTCGTATATTCCCAAGTTGTGGCAGCCGTTGCATCCCTTCTGTCCCGCTATAAAGGCCTTTGGCTGTTTGTGGGCAAACTTGGGAAAGGCAACCACGGGAAGAAGACCAAGGAAGTGCTTACCGGACATGTACTGCTTAACCTGCTTTCTGTGACACCTCTCACAGGTCTTGATGGTGGGAAGCACCGCCTTGTCGGCATCCTTCGCACTTTTGTGCTTCTTTCCGTGGCAGGAGTAGCAAGCTAGAAACTTAGACATCTTTCCTCTGTTGAAGTCCTTGACGATGCCTGGGGTTACCTTGGCGTGGCACTTCTCACAGGTTGAAGGCCTTGCCCAAATAGGCGAAGAAAAGAAGGACAAAAGCACGAAAACAACAAAAACCTTTTTAAACATAAAGCACCTCCAAATAACTTTTTGTTTGCTTTAACATAGCATAAAGTTTTCAAAACAACAATACAGCACACATGTGAAGGGGATTTCCTTCTGGATCGGAAAGGGAGATGCCGTTTAATCTGGCCGTGCCGAATACATCAATGGAGCAGGCCTCCATGGAGGGATAGGCCAGCTCAGGATGGGGGCAGTTATTGATATTACACACTTTACATAGCCTGCATCTTCCCGATCCCAGAGGAAAGACCTTATAGATCCCTCTGGAGTACAGCCAGAACATAATGTCTCTTGCAAGCTTTGTGGCGTTATCATGGCTGGTGGATGTGGCTAAAAGCACCTTTTGATACTCTTTTAGTATCTCTCTCATGGTATTAGTATCCGGCGTGAAGGGCGGACAGGTTTTGCACTTGCCATAGTCAGGACAGCCAAATTGACACTTCAGTCTTACCCAATGGGCAACTATGATCCTATCCGATGTAACAATTCTGGCATCTACAGCACCAAACTCTTTAGCTTTGGACAGTATCTCTTCTTCTGGTATCATCAAACTGCTCCAGGATGCATTTCCACATCTCTTCAACC
>JALVZS010000186.1:0-3653 GCA_027022065.1 bacterium | reverse complement strand
CAACCTGCCTTTTTGTATGGGAAAGATTGCCCGAGTTATCTATCACAAAATCAGCCCTTTTAACCTTTTCTGAAAGGGGCATCTGACTTCTTATGCGGGAAAGGGCCTCTTTCAGGGTTAATCCGTCTCTTTTTGTAAGCCTCTCAAGCTGTGTCTTTTCATCGGTATAAA
Organism: bacterium; assembly: GCA_027022065.1. Lineage (GTDB taxonomy): Bacteria > Thermosulfidibacterota > Thermosulfidibacteria > Thermosulfidibacterales > Thermosulfidibacteraceae > JALVZS01. The sequence continues at coordinate 3,482 of JALVZS010000186.1, read as the reverse complement.
CCACCACATTAAAGTCCATGTTTCTGTCAAGGCCCTTTTCAAAGAGAAGAGGAACTTCAAGAACAACAAACTCACATCCCGCCTTTTTTAGTTCATCAAGCTTGGCTCTTATCCTTTTCAGGATGAGAGGATGAAGTATCTCCTCTAGGATTCTCCTTTTGGACTCATCGGAAAACACAATGGATCCAAGCTTTTTTCTGTTTATGGTCCCGTCGCTGTTCAGAATCTCTCTGCCAAAGGCTTCAACCACCTTCTTGTATCCCTCACTTCCGGGCTCGGTTACCTCACGCGCCACCTCATCACTGTTTATAACGGGAATACCCATCTCCTTCAGCATAGACGCCACCGTACTTTTTCCCGTTCCAATCCCCCCTGTTAGGCCTATCTTTACCAGTCTCCCCATGTCTTTCCTATTTTGACATCAACCTTTAGGGGCACATCTATTTCAGGAGCGGCATTCTCCATAATGCGCTTTACATCTTCAGCGAAGCTTTCTGCCACCTCTTTCTTTACCTCAAAAACCAGCTCGTCGTGCACCTGAAGTATCATGTAGGCGTCAAGCCCTCTATCATCAATGAACCTCTGGCACTTAATCATCGCCATCTTTATGAGATCCGCAGCGGTGCCCTGTATAGGAGTGTTTATGGCGATCCTTCTTCCCTGTTCCTTTTCGTCCTTTTTGGGGCTGAAAAGCTCAGGGATAGGCCTCTTTCTTCCAAACAGGGTTTCCACAAAACCTCTTTCTCTGGCCTTTCTCACGGTATCTTCTATAAACCGGACCACTCTGGGGTACTCGGAAAAGTACCTGTTGATGTACTCCTCCGCCTCCTTAACGGGTATGTTCAGCTCTTTGGAAAGCCCGTAGGGACTCATCCCGTATATGATTCCAAAATTCACCACCTTGGCTTTCCTTCTCATCTCAGGTGTTATTTGTTCCTTAAGAACACCAAAGATAAAGCTTGCGGTAGCTGCGTGTATGTCGTCCCCTCTCTCAAAGGCTTCCTTAAGCTTGGGCTCTCCCGCCATTGCTGCAAGGATCCTCAGCTCTATCTGGGAGTAGTCTGCAGACACAAGCAGATATCCATCCTCCGCCACAAAGGCCTCTCTTAGGAGTTTACCAAGCTCTCCCCTAACGGGAATGTTCTGCAGATTGGGGTTCTTTGAAGAGAGCCTTCCCGTGGCCGTGCCCGTTTGGACATAGGAAGTGTGCACCCTACCAGTTTTGGGATGGATCTGCTTCAGAAGCCCATCAATATAAGTGGATTTAAGCTTTGAAAGCTGTCTGTACTCCAAGACCTTTGCGGGTAAAGGATGCTCAAGGGAAAGGGTTTCCAAAACATCTACATCAGTGGAATAACCCGTCTTTGTTCTCTTCACAGGCTTTAGCTTAAGCTTTTCAAACAGAATCTTTGCTAGCTGTCTTGGGGAGTTTATGTTGAAAACCTCGCCCGCTACTTCGTATATTTCCCTCTCAAGTCTCTCAAGCTGGGATTCAAGGAACTTGCCCAGATCTATGAGCTTTTCCCTGTCAACCTTTACACCTCTTAGCTCCATCTTGGCAAGCACGGGAACCAAAGGCATTTCAACCTCGTAGAAGAGCCTTATCAGCCCTTCTTCCTCAAGTCTTTTCTCAAGTTCCCTCTTCAGGCGCAGAGCAATATCTGCATCCTCACAGGCGTAAAAAACTGCCTTCTCAGGAGGAAGATGTGAAAAATCCATGTTCTCAAGCAGTGAACTCGTGGCTTCTTTGTAACTCATCATCTTGTAGCCGAGAAGCTCCAGGGCAAGATCTTCCAATCCATGCTTTCTCTTCACAGGATTGAGGAGGTATGAGGCGATCATGGTGTCAAAGATTTTTCTGGGCTCAATGCCTTCCTTTAGCAGCACGCTTATATCGTACTTAAGGTTCTGCCCAACCTTTAAAATAGTTCCATTTTCAAGCTTGCCTTTTAAGAACTTAAGCACTTCGGACTTATCCAAATTGCGCCCATCTTTGTGGCCAAGGGGAATATAGAGGCCGGAGCCTTCTTCAGTGGATAAAGATATTCCTACGATCTCCGCATCCACTGGATCCAGAGATGTGGTTTCAAGATCAACCGCAAACTCCTCTGCATCCCCAAGATATGCTTCTAGATCCTCTAAGCTTCGGGCTATCTTGTATGAGTGCTGAACGTCTTTATCTCTCTTTTCCGCTATATCTTTGAGCAGGCTGGAGAATTCCAGCTTTGAGTAAAGCTTTATCAGCCCTTCATAGTTGGGCTCGGACAGGGAAAGTATCTTGGGATCAAATGGAATTGGAAGATCGGATCTCACCTTGGCAAGATCCAAACTCAAAAATGCCTTTTCCTTTTCTTCCGCAAGAGCCTTTTTTATGCTGGGGCTTAAGCTGTCCAGCCGTTTGTATATGCTTTCCAAATCTCCCAGCTTTCTTATTATCTCAACAGCCCTTTTAGCCCCTATGCCCCTTACGCCAGGGATGTTATCCGATTTGTCACCTACAAGAGCCAGATAAGTGGGGATGTGCTCAGGTGGCACCCCAAACTTTTCAACTACCTCCTTAGGCGTGTAAAGCTTCTCCTGAAGGGGATCTATAACAAAGATCTTATCAGACACCACCTGAAGAAGGTCCTTATCAGGAGATACTATGTAAACCCTCCAGCCTTCCCCAGAGGCCTTTTTAGCCAAAGTGGCAATAACGTCGTCCGCTTCATAGCCCTCAAGCTCAAGCCTGGGTATACCAAGAAGATCCAAAAGCTTTCTTATATAGGGAATCTGAACAGAGAGTTCATCGGGCGTCTTAGGACGTTGTGCCTTGTACTCTTTATAACGCTTGGTTCTGAAGGTTTCTCTGCTGACATCAAAAACTACAGCCAGATGAGTGGGGTTGTGCTCCTTGAGGAGCTTGTTCATCATCCTGGCAAAGCCGTATATGGCGTTCGTAGGAAGCCCTGTACTATTTGATAAAAATGGAAGGGCAAAGAACGCCCTGTAGATGTAAGAGGAGCCGTCAACAAGAAAGAGGGCCTTACTTTCCATTGCCCACAGCAGATTTACTACCCACCTTTATGGTCACAGTGACGTGGGAGTTGTTGGACTGCACCTCTATGTTGCAGGAAGAATCAAGGCTGTCAAAAAGCATACTAGCCCTATTCTCGTAAACAAAGATGGATACAGGTTCCCATCCTTCCTCTACCATTTTAGCCTTATAGAAGTCCACCACGTCCTTAAGCCTAGCCTCTCCCTCAAGGGTAACCACAGCGGCTTTTATGTTGCCCGACTCATAAACAAAGGAATGCTCCGTGTCGTACTCAAGACCAGGAAACAGCGGAATGTTGGTGAGTATCTTTTTGATCCTCACAATCTTGGTTTTTGAAGCAGTGCCTTTGGTAGTCTTGGTGGTTGTGGCGGCGCAACCCACCAAAAGACCCAAAGCCAGAATTATGCAGAGCTTCTTCATAACCCCTCACCTCCCTTAAAATTTT
>JALVZS010000185.1 GCA_027022065.1 bacterium | reverse complement strand
CGTAATCGCCGACTGCAAATCCGGGGTGACGGGAGGAGGGAGAAAGCTTAACCAGAGGTTCCACTTTCCCGAGTGCAACGAGTCCTTCATGGCCTACTCCGTCTCTGGACACAGGCACAACCCTGAAATGGAAGAGGTGCTCACAAGGGCAACGGGAATAGAGACAAAGATCCTTTTCATTCCACACCTTGTCCCCATGAACAGGGGGATACTAGCCACACTATACGTTGAGCTTGCAGAAAGCATAGGAATCAAGGATGTTGAAGAGGCCTTCTTCAATGCCTATAAAGACGAACCCTTCGTAAGGCTCTATACCAACGGCGAGCTCCCATCCACAAAAGATGTTAGAGGCACAAACTACTGTGATATAGGATTTGTGTATAGAGATGATATAAACAAGCTGGTTATCATATCTACAATAGACAACCTCACAAAGGGTGCCTCAGGACAGGCCATCCAGAACATGAACATAATGCTGGGCATTGAGGAAACCGCAGGACTTACCCTTGCTCCTCTCTGGATATAAAAACTGGTGGTCCCGGGGGGATTTGAACCCCCGCCGCCGACTTGAGAGGCCGGTGTCCTAACCGGGCTAGACGACGGGACCACCTGGCTGGGGAGGGAGGACTCGAACCTCCACAACGGGATCCAGAGTCCCGCGTCCTGCCGGTTAGACGACTCCCCAGCAGCGGTTTTTCTTATAATGCCCCTTCCCTCACTTGTCAAGAAACGCAGGCTTCATATAATAGCCTTAACCCTTTCAGGAGGTTTCGGCATGGCATCTTCCCTGCTTCTTCTTTATTTAAAAACAGCTTTCAGCGATTATATGGTGCTTTCAGTTCTGGTATTACTTCTGTTTATGTCTGTTCTGTCGTGGGCCCTATTCTTCTACAAGCTCATTCAATTTAAGTCCGTTTCCTCTAAGGAGAAAAGGATCCACACCCTTGTTGAGGACGAGGTTCCTCTAAAGACCCTTCTTTCAAAAAGATACGGAGGTGATGAGGTCCCCTTCTCCGTGCTCTTAAAAATAATCTCAGAGGATATAAACAAGCTTTCAAAAAGCTGCGTTGAATCCGCAGAGCTCATAGCACAGACCAAGCTGGAAAGGGGCCTGGGGATACTAGCCACCATAGGAAGCACCGCTCCCTTTGTGGGGCTCTTTGGAACGGTATGGGGAATAATGAAAGCTTTTCACATGATAGGTCTTCAAGGCTCGGCAAGCCTTGCCGTTGTGGCGCCTGGCATTTCCGAAGCTCTTGTGAACACCGCTTTAGGCCTTTTCGTAGCCATACCTGCCGTCTTCTTCTACAACTTCCTATCAAGAAGGCTTGATGCCATTATGAGCAGGTTCAAAGCCTACGCCTATCTTTTTGTGGAAAGATACGGAGGGAAAAATGAAAAGGAGAGTGGTATCTGACATAAATGTAACACCCCTAGTGGATGTTATGCTGGTCCTGCTCATCATATTCATGGTTACTGCTCCCATGATGAAAAAAGGACTGGTCATGGAGCTCCCTAGAGCCAAAAGCACATACCTAAAACTGAAGCAGCAACCCGTAGTTATATCTGTAAAAAATGGCAAATACTACATAGACGGAAAGCCCACCTCTTTGGAAACCATGGATATAAGGATAAGAAAGATCCTCTCAAAACATCCCGATATTGACTTCGTTATAGAGGCCTACAGGAAAACCCCCTTTGAGGATGTGGTAAAGGTGCTGGCGCTTTTGAGAAGCATGGGGATCACAAGGGTAGGAATAGCCACAACCTATAAGAGGAAGATTAGGTGAAGGATTCAAGGTTTTCCCTTGGCCTTTTTTTATCCGCACTTTTACATGCACTATTCATCACCCTTATGCTTTATGTTGGCAGCGTTCAGAAAGTTAGTATTGTTTCCCTTCCAGTTTACAATGTTAAGTTGGTAGAAGCTCCTATTTATAAGAAATCCACACTAAACCCAAAACAAGCAGGCAAGGGACATCCAAAAGCTACCATAAGAAAAAAGGCAAGCAACCCCTCAAAGAG
>JALVZS010000184.1:4147-6845 GCA_027022065.1 bacterium | reverse complement strand
AAAGGCAGCTGGGAGGGGCGTAGAGGGGTGGAAGGAAGGAAGGAAGGAGAAAGCTCCTCTTTCCTGAACACCATCTTTCCCACGCAGCAAGCGCCTTCTTCCCATCACCCTTTGAAGAAGCGGCCATCCTAACCATAGACGGCGTAGGAGAATGGGCTACAGCCTCCATTGGATACGGTGAAGGATCAAGCATCCGCATCCTACGGGAGCTACGGTTTCCTCACTCAGTAGGACTACTCTATTCTGCCTTCACCTACTACCTGGGCTTTAAGGTAAACTCCGGTGAATACAAGATGATGGGGCTTGCCCCTTATGGACGCCCTGGATCAAAAGAGGTTGAGCATTTTAAGGAGCTAATCAAAAAGCACCTGGTTAAAATCTATCCTGATGGATCTGTATGGCTAAACCAGGAGTACTTTGACTACGCAGTAGGCTTGAGAATGGTAAAAGAGGAAAAATGGGAAAAGCTCTTCGGTTTTCCAAGAAGGATCCCAGAAAGCGATATTGATCAGGTTCACTGCGACTTTGCATTGGCAGCCCAGGAAGTAACCGAAGAGATAATATTCCGTCTTGCCCAAACGGCAAAGGAGCTCACTGGATCCCAAAACCTGGTTATGGCAGGTGGTGTGGCTTTGAACTGCGTTGCCAACGGAAAACTCCTTAGGTCCGGCCTTTTTGAAAACCTGTGGATACAACCTGCCGCGGGAGATGCTGGAGGAGCATTAGGTGCAGCACTTGCCACCTACCACATCTACTTTGGAAAGCCCAGGGAGATACAAAAGCCTGATGCTATGCAGGGGGCTTTTTTAGGTCCTGAATTCTCCGATTTGGACATCAAAAAGGTGGCGCGAAAATATAAAGCCCCATACAAAGAGTTTGAAGATTTTGATGAGCTTTGCCAGGTGGTGGCACGCTTAATTGCCGAAGGGTATGTGGTGGGATGGTTCCAGGGTAGAATGGAATGGGGACCAAGGGCACTTGGAAACAGAAGCATTTTAGCTGACCCCAGAAACCCAGAAATGCAAAAGCGTTTAAACTTAAAAATCAAATTCAGAGAGAGTTTCCGCCCCTTTGCTCCATCCGTTCTTTACGAGAAGGCACAGGACTACTTTGAAGATGCCACAATCTCTCCTTACATGCTCTTGGTATTTCCAGTAAAGAAAGAGCTAAGGCGCGAACTTCCCGAAGGATACCATGATTTTCCTTGGCGTGAAAAGCTTTATTACATACGATCAGAACTTCCCGCCATAACCCATATAGATTTTTCCGCCCGTGTTCAGACCGTTCATAGAGAGACCAACCCCCGGTATTGGAAGCTCCTTAAGGCTTTTGAGGATCTAACAGGCTGTGCTGTGCTGGTAAACACCAGCTTTAATGTGCGGGGAGAACCCATTGTTTGCACCCCAGAGGATGCCTACCGCTGCTTTATGCGCACCGAGATGGACTATTTAGTGATGGGAAACCTTTTATTTGACAAGAAGGAGCAACCCCCATGGCCCGAAGAAAAGGACTGGAGAGAAGAGTATGGGTTGGATTAAAAATCTTGCAAAAAAATTGATCCTCGTGCTCTTTGGATGCGTTTTAGGGCTTCTCCTTGCCGAGGGGGCTCTTCGTTTAGCTGGGAAAAAGCCACAAGGAATAGTTGGATATCCTCGCTGGTACTATATCGCTACTTCTTACGGTTTTGACATCAATCCCAACTTTTGGCCTCCGGTAAAGCATCGTTTTACAGATGGAGAATACTATGTTTGGTCCAACAGCTTAGGATGCTTTGACAGAGAAGTTGAGGATGGAGAAGATCCCCTTGTACTTATTGTGGGAGACAGCTTCACTTGGGGATACACTCCCTTTGAAGACAAGTGGGGAACAATTCTTGAGAAAAACCTTGGAATCAGAGTTTTAAAGTGTGGAGTAAGTGGTTACGGAACAGGCCAGGCTTTTATTAAAGCTAAGAAAATGGCTAAAAAGTTTCCTTCTGTGAAACTTATAGTTTACTCCTACTACCCAAATGATTTTGATGATGATTACCTCTTCCCACATTTCACAATAGTGGGAGGCTACCGTGTAAATGAATGTATAGTATCCGATTTTTCTACCGGTAAGATCTCTTGTTTTTCAGCTGAAAAGCTAAAAAACCAGCTAAATAACTACCTTCGCTATGGTATAGTTTATACACCAAGACATCCTTACATACAGCACCTGAAGGTGTGGCTCAATAAACACTCAGTTCTATATCACATAGCCAAACCCACTTTAAAAAGCTTGATAGCTTCAATTATAGGAGAAAAAGCCCAGAAATTGGGACTTATAGGTGCTCCCGTGCGGGAAATAAAAAAGTTCGATCCTTCCTATCCCTACCTAGTTTTCGGATATAAACGTTTCTCTTGGATAACAAAAGCCTTTCCCGACCATCTCAGAAACATAGAAGCATTTCTAAAGCTTAATCCACACTTTGTGGTAACAATCATTCCACTACGCGAGCAGGTATATCCTGAGCTTCTGGAGTGTGAGGATTACAAATGGGCTACCTGCTTTTCTCAGAGAATGTACTCTCTCTGCAAAACAAAGGAATGTTGGGAAAAACCGCAAAAGCTTCTCAGAACCTTTCTAGAAGAAAAGGGCATACCCTACCTGGACTATCTTCCCCTTTTCCGTTTTTATGCTGATCACCGCAAAAAGTGTTTTCTTGACCCCAAAC
>JALVZS010000184.1:0-4137 GCA_027022065.1 bacterium | reverse complement strand
TTTTTACTGGAAAATTGATGGTCACTGGAGCCCACGTGGAAACCACCTCGCAGGACTTCTCCTTGCCCGGTTTCTGGTAAAGGAAGGACTGATCCCTATTCCCCAAAAGGAAAAAGTACTTACCCGCATAGAAAAGAAGTTAAAGGAGGAGTTCGGTAAACTTCCACCGGAGAACCTGTGGAAGAAAGCTATATTCGTGCCACAAAGATACTCTTCATTTAGGGAGGAAATCCATGGAAACCTTTAAAGATCTTGTAAAATTTCTCCTAAAAAACAAAAAGTGGTGGCTTATTCCTGTAGTTTTAGTACTCCTCTGTCTCGGAGTTCTTATAATTTTTTCCTCTGGTTCAGCCATAGCACCTTTTATTTACACAATTTTTTAATCTAGGAGGGTAATGCGTGACAGAAAAAGCTAAGGCTCAAGAAACCATCTCCATTTTAACACTATCCGTTCTCGTCTTTCTAGGATTTATAAAAGGCAAATGGCTTATAGCGTTTTACATGGTTACATTTTTTATATGTATAGGTCTTTTTGTACCACCCCTAGCAATAATTATACACCGAACTTGGATGCCTATAGCCAAAACATTAGGGACTATAAATACTAAAATACTTTTAACATTTGTGTTTATCTTTTTCCTCACACCACTTGCCTGTCTGCGACGCTTTTTTGCTTCTGACCCTTTAAACACCAAACCTCCTAAAGAGACTCTTTTAATCCCAAGAGAGCATTTATACACTCGCGAAGACCTAGAAAACCCTTACTAGCCTACCCCTTTTAGCTCATACCATAGGGCGGTCCATCTGTCCATAGGTAGCAGGGCATTGACATTTTGCATCTGTTTGTTAGTTATAACTAACAGTATTAGTATTATCTAACAAAAACGGAGGTGCTTGAAGATGAAGCTCAGCGAGGCAAAGGTGGGAAGGACCTACAAGATTTCCAAGGTGCTGGGACCTCCCGTCTTTGTACTTAGGCTGAAGGAGATGGGAATAACAGCAGGAGAAAAAGTGCAGGTTTTGAGAAAAGCGCCTCTGGGAGGTCCCGTTGAGGTTAAAGTTAAGGGATACTGCGTAAGCCTAAGAAGGGATGAAGCAGAAATGGTCAAACTAGTACCTGAAGGATGTGAGAGATGAGGGAAGTGGTTGTTGCTCTGGCGGGAAATCCCAATGTGGGAAAAACCGCCCTTATCAATTCCCTTACTGGAGCCAAGCTCAAGGTGGGAAACTGGCCAGGTGTTACTGTTGAGAAAAAGGAGGTCTTTTTAAAGTACAAAGATACAAACATAACCTTTGTGGATCTTCCGGGCATCTACAGCCTAACGCCCTTCAGCGTTGAAGAGAGGATAGCCAGAGATTTTCTCATCAACTCCAAGATTGATGCGATAGTGAACGTTGTAGACTCCACAAACATAGAGAGAAATCTTTATCTAACCACCCAGCTTGCCCAGCTTGCGGAATTCGGCATTCCCATACTGCTGGTCCTAAATTTCTGGGACGAGGTCAGGAAAAAGGGAATAAAGATCAATACCGAACTCATAGAAAGCGTGCTGGGCGTGAAGTGCATCCCTGCGGTAGCCGTGGACGGAACTGGCGTAGACACCATCCTTGAAATCCTGGTTTCTGGAAATCTAAAGACCCCCAAGCCCATCACCTTTTCAGAAGACTTGGAAAGGCTGGTAAAGAGGGTGGAGGAAGATCTCAGATCCTTCTTCAAAGACAGATGCCCCTACCCTGTAAGATGGGCCGCAGTAAAGGTTGTTGAAAATGACGAAGAGGTTACCGAAGCCCTTGGAAAACTCGGCTTTGATGCATCCTCCTACAGGGCCGAAGCCGAAGAAATTGAAAGACTGAAAGGTGAAGATATAGCCACCATTTTTGCCGAGGAGAGGTACAGCTTTATAAGTGGCTTGGTTAGAGAGGCTGTGAAGAGGCCCTATGAAAGAAGAATGGAGATAACGGATGTTCTAGATGCCATTTTTATGCACAGAGTGTTAGGCTTACCTATCTTTTTGTTGCTTATGTACCTTGTTTTCAAATTAACTTTTGACGGTAGTGCTCCCTTTATTGACTGGGTAGATGGCCTCATAAACGGCTTTATCGCCAAGTGGTGTTCATACCTCATAAACCTTGCAGGTCTTCCGGAATGGCTTCGCTCCCTGCTGATTGACGGCGTGCTTCAGGGAGTGGGACTCGTTTTGAGCTTTGTTCCCCTGATGCTCTTTCTCTACTTCTTCCTGGCCGTACTTGAGGAAACCGGCTACATGGCACGGGCAGCCTTTGTGATGGACAGGCTCATGCACTCCGTTGGGCTTCACGGAAAGTCATTTATCCCCTTGGTCATAGGCTTTAGATGCAATGTTCCGGCCATTCTCGCCACAAGAACCCTAGAAAGAGAAAGAGACCGAAAACTTACGGCACTTCTGGTACCCTTTATGTCGTGCGGCGCCAGACTGCCCATATACGCCCTGTTCACCGGTGTCTTCTTTAAAAAGCATCAGGCCGAAGTGGTCCTGCTTCTCTACCTCATGGGAGTACTGGTTTCGCTAGCAGTTGGAGTTATCCTCAGAAAAACAGTGTTAAAGGGAGAGTCCCCTCCCTTCATTATGGAGCTTCCTCCCTACAGGTTCCCCACATGGAAGATGCTCTGGAACTCCATCTGGATGAGAACAAAGGCATTTGTCCACAAAGCCGGCACTGTGATTGCGCTTTCCATGGTGATACTGTGGTTGTTTACAAACCTGCCCTTTGGCACATCCCCCGAAAACAGTCTGCTCGGAAAATTCTCTAGGGAAGTGGCCGTAGTATTTAAACCCGCAGGCTTCGGCAACAGCTGGCAGGCCGTTGCCGCCTTGATTCCCGGAACCATCGCAAAAGAGGTTGTGGTTGGAGCCCTAGGACAGCTCTACGGTGTAGAGGAGGAATCCGCCAGCGAAAAGCCTACAGAATTTGCAGATGACCTAAGACAGCAGATCAAGGGATTCTTTCTGGCGTGCCGTGACTCCTTCTACTCCATGTTTGGAAGCGTAAAGGTGGGAGTCTTTGAAATGGAAGAAGAGAACACAGGGATCGCGACCAAAATAGCGGCAGACTTCTCCCCCCTTTCGGCCTTCTCCTACATGGTCTTCTGCCTCCTCTGGATACCCTGTATCGTCACCCTGGGAGCCTATTATCGGGAGTTCGGGTGGAGCACCGTGGGTATAGCCATTCTGATAACCACGGTCGTTCCCTGGATAATCTCCACCCTGATTTACAACCTCGGTGTAGTATTTGGCTTTCACTAAAAATCTAAAGGAGGTGGAGGTATGAAGTTAGTAAGGTATGCTTTAGCGTCGGTTGCCCTTGCGCTGGCACTGCTTTTAAACGCCCAAGCCGCTAATGTCAGTAATGAGCAGTTAAAATCCCTCATGCAAACCATCCAGCAGCTGAAAAAGCAGGTTCAGGAGCTGGAAGAACGCTTGAAGGCTTATGAGGAGAAACAGAGGCAGATGGAGGAGAAGACGAAGGTGGTGGAGAGCCTGAAGGAGGCCCTCGGCAACATCAGAATCAGCGCCGACATCACCATGGTGGGACAGGGAACAGTAAACAATGATGACAACAACAACCACGAGCACGACGAGGGAGATGTGCAGGACGGTGCGTGGAGCTTTGACCTGGAGATTGAGAGCAGGCTCTGGAAGAACGCAAAGGCCTACATGCTCATTGAGGGTGGTCAGGGAGATGGTGTTGACGATGAGGTGCCCACCATAAGCGGCTTCAACGACGACGCACCCGGAACGGATACTGCCCATGCGGAGATAACGGAGGCCTGGTTTGAGCAGGATGTGAACATCGGACCCGGCACCCTCACCTTCACCATCGGAAAGGTTGACCTCACCAACTACTTTGACACGAACGAGGTTGCCAACGACGAGACCGAGCAGTTTCTCTCAAGCGGCTTTGTGAACAACCTTGCGGTGGAGTGGCCCGACGACAACGGTCCGGGTGTAAGGTTCACCTACGATCTTGGAAAGTGGTATGTAGGCGTGGGCTTTGCCTCTGCGGATGCCGACTGGGAGGATCTGTTTGACGGCGTCTTCGGCATAGCGGAGGTGGGAGCAAAGATAAACATCTCGGGCCTTGAGGGCCACTACAGGC
>JALVZS010000183.1 GCA_027022065.1 bacterium | reverse complement strand
CTCCAGCTCGTCCCCTTCATCAATTCTGTCCACCGCACCGGGAGCCTCTATTATGGGAAGCCCCGTGTTTATGGCGTTTCTGTAGAAGATCCTGGCAAAGCTTTTGGCAACAACGCAGGAAACCCCTGCATACTTTATGGCTATGGGAGCATGCTCTCTAGAGCTTCCACAGCCAAAGTTCTCCCCTGCAACGATGATGTCTCCCTTATTCACCTTTTTAGCAAACTCAGGATCCGCATCCTCCATGCAGTGCTGTGCAAGCTCGTAAGGATCCGAAGTATTAAGATAGCGGGCGGGAATGATAACATCGGTATCTATGTGATCACCGAACTTCCAAACTTTGCCCTTTATCTGCATAACATCCTCCATTATAACACCTCGTCGGGATGGGCGATTCTGCCAAGCACGGCGCTTGCCGCAGCCACGTATGGGCTTGCAAGATAGACCTCGCTCTTCGGATGGCCCATGCGCCCCACAAAGTTCCTGTTGGTGGTGGCAACAGCCCTCTCGCCCTCTGCAAGTATCCCCATGTGCCCTCCAAGACAGGGACCACATGTAGGACAGGATATGGCAGCTCCCGCATCTATAAAGATCTCAAACAGCCCCTCCTTCATTGCCTGCTTCCATATTTTCTGCGTCGCGGGAATAACTATGAGCCTCACCTTGGGATGTACCTTCCTGCCCTTGAGGACCTCTGCGGCCTGTCTCAGATCCGTTATCCTCCCATTAGTGCAGGAGCCAATGACCACCTGATCTATCTCTATGTGGTTCACCTCCTTTACAGGCTTAACATTCTCCGGAAGATGGGGAAGGGCCACCACAGGTTCTAAGTCAGTTATATCTATCTCGTAAACCTTCTCGTACTGGGCATCCTCATCCGAGGTGTAGTAAACCGGCTCCCTCTTGGCCCTTTCCTTTACATACTCTTTGGTCACATCGTCAGGCTCAATTATGCCCGTTTTTCCTCCCGCCTCTATGGCCATGTTGCATATGGTAAAGCGCTCATCCATGGGAAGCTCCCTTATGACCTCACCTGCAAACTCCATAACCTTGTACCTTGCACCGTCCACCCCTATGGTTCCTATTATGTGGAGGATTATGTCCTTACCCGTAACATGCCTTTGCCTTTTTCCCTTTATCACAAACTTTATGGTGGATGGCACCCTCAGCCAAACCTCTCCCGCTGCCATGGCACAGCCAAGATCGGTAGAACCAACCCCTGTGGCAAAGGCACCAAGGGCACCGTAAGTGCATGTGTGGGAGTCTGCACCAACCACCAGATCCCCTGGAACCACTATACCCTCTTCTGGCAAAAGGGCGTGCTCTATGCCCACCCTACCTACCTCAAAATACCACTTAATATTGTGCTTATATGCAAACTCCCTCACGACCTTCGCCTGCTGAGCAGCCTTTATGTCCTTGTTGGGGGTGAAGTGATCAGGAACAAGGACAATTCTTTCGGGATTGAAGACCTCTTTCGCCCCCACCTCCTCAAAGGCCTTAATGGCAAGGGGAGCAGTTACATCGTTCGCAAGGGCAATGTCTACTCTTGCCATGATAAGCTCACCGGGCCTTACAAAAGAAACTCCTGCCTTGGCCGCAAGAATCTTCTCCGCAATGGTCATTCCCATTTTTGCCCGCTCCTTGAAAGATTTTATAGGGCTTTATTTGCAGCGTTTATGTAGGCCTCAAGGCTTGCCTGAAGTATATCCGTCATAACCGCCCTTCCGGTAAACTCCCTGCCTTTAAAGAGCACCCTCAAGAAGACCTCGCCCAACGCATCCTTGCCAGAGGTTACGGAACTCACCCTGTAGTCCACGAGTCTTCCGCTCATGCCTATGGCCTCATCAACAGCCTTAAAGGCGGCATCCACAGGCCCGTCTCCCGTTGATTTGGCCTTAACGATTCTGTCCCCCATCAGAAGCTCCACCTCGGCCACAGGTTCCTCGTGGGAGCCGGTCACTATGGAATAGGAAACCAGCTTTATCCTGCTCTCCTTATTTAGGATCACATCTTCCACTATGGCTA
>JALVZS010000182.1 GCA_027022065.1 bacterium | reverse complement strand
TGCCACTCTTTATAAAGCTCATGTGGTCGGTGTTCATTCCAACCATTGTAGCCATAGTTCTTTACGAGAAACTTGAAAACAACGAGATTAAACCGGTTTTTGGCATATGGGCCAAGTTTGGAATGCTTTATATGATAGTGCTGAACACATCCGTGGCATTTTCTTCCGTTCCTTTAAGCTTGGAAATGCTTAAGGTGTTTGGCGTTATGGGCATCCAGGTGGCGCTTTCGTATATGTGCGGGATGCTGGTTGGACTTATTACTAAAGCCGACAGGGCGTCAAAAATTACGCTGTCTTACTTTTTCGGCATGAAGAACAACGGAGCCGCACTTGTTATGGCCCTTTCTGGATTCTCCTTAAAAGCCACGCTCCCTGTGGCCATAACCATAATGTGGCAGCAGCCCATGGCAAGCATCTTGGATAGATGGTGGCGGCGTGACTTCTATGACTAGGAGGCTTCTAATAATACCTACAGAGCTTGAAGCAGAGCCGCTGATTGAAAGGTTGAAGGTAAAACTTGAAAAAGCGTTTCCTTTTCCCACAGCCTGTCTGGGAAAGGGAAAAGATTTCATTTCCATAAGTGGAGCGGGAAAGGTGAACGCTGCTCTTTGCGCGCTCTTTCTAGCAGAGAGATTTAAGGTGGATGAGGTATGGATAGCAGGCATAGCAGGAGCCTACCCAGGATCAGGACTAAATATAGGAGATGTAATCTTCGCAGAAAGGGAAATTTACGGGGACGAGCGGTTTGAGCCCAAAAACTTTGTCCTCTTCGTTCCAGAGGGAGAAGGTGGAAAGACCTTCTTAACATTATCCGTGCTTCCTGAAAGCACCGAGGAGGCAAAAAGACTTGCCGCAAGATTCGGTGCCCATTGCGAAAATATGGAAGGGGCAGCGGTAGCTCATGCATGCAGTATCTTAAATGTAAAGTGTGTGGAGCTGAGAGCCATCAGCAACTGGGCAGGAGATAGAAATAAGAAAAACTGGAAGGTAGATAAGGCTTTAAAAAATTTAACCGAAAAGCTACTGAGGTATTTCGGCTAGTACTTCTTTTTCATTCTTATGACATGGCGTGGACACTCAACGGAGCATATACCACAGCCCTTGCAATGTTCCGTATCTACCTCTGGAGGCGCCTCCTCTTTCAGAATTATGGAAACATCGGGACAGAATATCCAGCAGTTGCCGCACTGGTTACAGTATCCACAGGAAAAGCAACGAGAGGCCTCGTAGGTTAAATCCTCAACGCTCTTTATAGCCTTTTTGGAAACTGCTTGCTTAAAGTAAAAGGTGTTGAGCTGCTCAAATGTTATTACCTCGTCGCTTTCTCTTTTTGGAGAAAGGGTTATTCCTAGAAGGGATCTTGCCACATCCCTACCAGAAGCCACGGCAGAAGCAACGGTAGAAGGCCCTAAAACAAGATCACCGCAGGTATTGAACCCCTCCCAGTCAAACTCCCTCTCCTGTCCGAGGGCGGCAACCACAAGATCAGCCTCAAGAACCTCATCCCCTCCCACAAACTCCACCTGCTTAACCCTCTTCTCCTCCCCCACTACCTTTACTCTGCCAACAACAAGTCTGTATCTTCCATCAAGCTTTTCTATCTCCTTAACCCCAAGGGACGGCCTTATTTTTACTCCCTCTTTTTCTGCAAGTTCTACCTCTTCCTCTATGGCAGGCATCTCATCTCTGGACTCAACGCACACAAGCTCCACCTTTGAGCCCTGCTTTACCAAAAGCCTAGCCACATCCACAGCTACATTGCCGCCTCCTATAATAACGGCCCTTCCAGCTCCCAAAGACTCGCCTTTATTAAGCCTTTTTATGGCCTCCACACCAGAAAGGGCGTTTTCAATTCCCTTTATGGGAAGCCGCCTAGGCTTTGTTAAGCCCGTTGCCACAAGCACAAACCTGTATCCAGAAAGGATGCTCGTATCATCAGGCGTTATTTTCGTTCCCGTGTGGAACTCAATGCCAAACTCCTCCCACCTTCTCACAAGCTCTTTTAAGACATCCCTCTCAAGCCTGAAGTCGGGA
>JALVZS010000181.1 GCA_027022065.1 bacterium | reverse complement strand
AACTGTCAAAGTAGGGAGTCCTTCTCCCAAGAGGACCTCAACAGCCCTCCTGCCATCTTTATTCATACTCCAGGTCCACCTATTAACGAAGGCCCTTATATGGGCCTTTACCACATCATCGGAAAGCTCCTGCGCATACCGCTTCACAAACCCCATAACTTCGGAAGAATGAGCCTCAGCATACCTTATGCTTTCCCTTATAGCCTCCTCTACCTGCTCTTTAATATCAAAAAGCTCTCTCTTCAAAACAACTCCACCCAAAGGAATGGGAAGCTCTCCAAAGTTATCCCTCCAAATTTTCCCCAGATCAGCTACAAGGCTGAGGCCGTGCTCTTTGTAGGTGAATCTTCCCTCGTGTATAAGTATTCCGGCTTGCACCCTTCCTGCTTTAACCTCATGCATAATCCTATCGTATCTCATAAAAATCACCTTCTCAGGCTCTCCAAAAAATCTTCTGTAAAGTAAAAAGGCCGTTGTGTGCTTCCCAGGAACTGCCAGCTCTTTAACCTCAGAGGAAGAGATGGGGCTTTTGGAAACCACAACTGGAGCCTCACTTTCACCGAAGGCAGAACCAGCATCCAACAGAATGTAATCCTTGTAAATCTCTGGAAAAACCCCAACGGAAATTTTGGAAATATCCAGCTTTCTAGCTATCACAAGGTTGTTCAACTCCTCAACATCTGCCATTATCACATCAACACTTCCCAGCCTCGTTAACCCCCTGCTTAGAGCGTAAAAAATGAAAGTGTCGTTGGGACAAAAGGAAAAGCCCAGCTTAAGAGACATACTCCATCCTGCTCAAAAGGTGCTTGTAAACTATGCCTGCCGCAACTCTCTCTGCTTCCTTTTTGCTTCTTCCAAAAACTACTGCCCTGAAGCCGTTGAGCTTCACCTCAGCTTTCACTAAAGAGCCATCCCTTAAACAGCGAAATACAGGAAGCGGGAAGGCATATCTTCTGCATGTATCGTAAAGCATGCTTTTGTAGTCCTCTATATTGGGAACGCCGGCCTTCAAAAGCAACCTGTTAACCAAAGCCCTCGCCTTAACTATCCCCCCGTCCACTAAAACTGCACCCACCAAGGCCTCAAAGGCATCTGCAAGGTTGGATAGCCTGGTTCTTCCGTTTTGCCTCTCCTCACCCTTTCCCAGAAGCAGAAATTCACCCAGCCCGATCCTCTCAGCAGCCCAGGCAAGTGCCTCCTCCCTTACGAGCTTTGCCCTCTCCTTGGTCAATCCCCCTTCCCTCAGCTCTGGATGCTTGCTGAAAATATGCATTCCCACCACAAAGTTTAAAAACGCATCCCCCAGAAACTCCA
Source organism: bacterium (assembly GCA_027022065.1). Lineage (GTDB taxonomy): Bacteria > Thermosulfidibacterota > Thermosulfidibacteria > Thermosulfidibacterales > Thermosulfidibacteraceae > JALVZS01. Next base: position 719 of record JALVZS010000181.1, on the reverse strand, counting down.
ATCTCTCATTGTCCACATCTAACGCCTTCTCCATGGCATAGGAGCGGTGAATCAATGCTTCAAGGAGAACAGCCCTATCCTTAAATCTATAGCCTACGCGCTTCTCAAGCTCGGTAAGTTTTTCGCTATAGCTTTCTAAAAGCGAGGCAAGCATTAACCCCACCAAAGCCAAAGGAGTTGGATATGGCTATCTTTACCTCTTTACGCCTCGCCTCATTGGGTACATAGTCAAGATCACAGTCGGGATCGGGATACTCGTAGTTTATCGTGGGAGGTATTATCCCCTCGTATATAGTTTTTACGGTAAATATGGCCTCCACGGCTCCAGCAGCTCCGAGAAGATGCCCTATCATGGACTTGTTGGAAGAAATGGGAATCTCATAGGCCTTCTCTCCAAAAACCCTCTTTATGGCCAGGGTCTCTGTTTTATCGTTCAACGGAGTGGAAGTGCCATGGGCGTTTATGTAGTCCACCTCATCGGGGGAGATTTTTGCGTCCTCAAGGGCCCTTTTAATACACAAAGCAGCCCCTTCACCGTTCTCATCGGGCATGGTTATGTGGTATGCATCACTACTGGTGCCATAGCCTACAATTTCGGCGTATATCTTGGCTCCTCTCTTTAAGGCATGCTCGTATTCTTCAAGCACCATTATACCTGCACCCTCTCCCATGACAAAACCATCCCTCTCCCTGTCAAAGGGTCTGGAAGCCTTTTCCGG
>JALVZS010000180.1 GCA_027022065.1 bacterium | reverse complement strand
GCTTACTTCACCATGGGATCTCTTTACATAGTTTCTACTCCAATAGGCAACTTAGAGGATATCACAGATAGGGCAAGAAGTGTGCTTTCCCAGGTTGATTTCGTGATTTCAGAGGATACAAGAAGAACCAAAATACTTCTTGAGTATTTGGGGATAAAAAAGGAATGCATTAGCTACTACAAGCCAGTTGAGGCGCAGAAGCTTCCTTTAATACTTGAAAGACTTAAAATCGAGGATAGTGCACTTGTCTCCGATGCAGGAACACCCCTTATCTCTGACCCCGGCTTTCTGCTTGTGAAAAAGTGTATTGAGCTAGGTATAAAGGTAGTTCCTGTTCCGGGTCCTTCCTCTGTGCTTGCAGCGCTTGTGGCCTCTGGGATAGAGCCTCACCCTTTCTACTTTTACGGCTTTCTTCCAAAGGGAGAGAAGAGAAGAAAACTGCTGGAGGAGCTGAAAAGCAGAAGGGAAACTTTAATATTCTTTGAAAGTCCCGGTAGATTACTGGATACTTTAAGAGATATGAAAGAGGTGCTTGGAGACAGGTACTGCTGTGTGGCAAGGGAAATTACCAAGATTCACGAGGAGTTCGTGAGGGGAAAGATTAGCGAAGTGTTAAAGGAGTTTGAAAAGCGCTCCCAGGTGAAGGGAGAGATATGTATCGTGGTTGAGGGTGGAAAAGGTGACGTTGAGCCCTGGGAGGACAAGGCCCTTTCCCTTATAAGGGAGGGCTTTAGCGTTAAGGATGTTTCCAAGATTGTAAGTATTCTATTCAAAGTGCCAAGGAAGCAGGTTTACCAGTTTTTACAGTCCTTAAGATGAAATTCATTGCTGATGTTATGCTGGGAAAGCTTGCTAGGTTCCTCCGCATGATAGGGCAGGATGTCATATACTTTGCGGATGCCGATGACGACTTCATCATTTACTCTGCCAAAGAAACAAGAAGAATTTTGCTTACAAGGGATGTAAGGCTTTACCAGTCTGCTAGGCTTTTAGGCATTCCAGCGGTTCTGGTTTGCTCAAACCATGTTAAAGAACAGCTAAAAGAGGTGATTGAAGCTACAAAGTTAGTGCCTGAAAAAGCCAAGAGGTGTATTGTGTGTAATGCCCCTTTGAAAAGCGTAGAGAGATGTGAGATAGAAGGGCTTGTTCCGGAGTTCGTTTGGATGAGGAACTCCGAGTTTTGGATATGCGAGGGATGCGGCAAGGTTTACTGGAGGGGTTCTCATATAAAAAATTTCATAAAATTTCTGGGATTTGATCCTTGGGAAAAATGAAAGATGTTCAAAGCGAAAGGGACTATAGAAATATTCCCATAGACCGCGTGGGTATAAAGGGCATACGTTATCCCATAACCGTTCTGGACAGGGAGCATAAGGAGCAGCCCACAATTGCCGAAATTGACATGGCTGTGGGGCTTCCCAAAGAGTTCAGAGGCACTCACATGAGTAGGTTTGTTGAGATCCTCAACGAGTTCAGGTGGAGGATTCACATAACCCGCATAACGGACATCTTAAAAAGGATGATGGAAAAGCTGCCTTCACACTCCGCCTACATAAGTATAAGCTTTCCCTACTTCATTGAAAAGAAAGCACCTGTTTCCGGTGAGCCCAGCCTTATGAGCTATCAGGTTAGGATGAGGGCCACTTTGTATGAGGACGGCAGAAAGGACACGGTGCTTACCGTTGAGGTGCCCGTTATGACGCTCTGTCCCTGCTCTAAGGAGATAAGCGAAAGGGGGGCCCACAATCAGAGGGCTGTTGTAAGAGTCAGCGTGAGAATGAAGAGCCTCGTATGGATAGAGGAGATAATAAATTGGGTTGAAGAATGCGCTAGTACCGACCTCTTTGCCCTTTTGAAGAGGGAGGATGAAAAGTATATAACGGAGAAGGCCTATGACAATCCCGTATTTGTGGAAGATCTCGTGAGGGAGGTTGCACTAAAGCTTAAAGGTGACGGTAGAATATACTGGTTTCGCATTGAGGCAGAGAGTTTTGAAAGCATACACAATCATAACGCCTTTGCAGTAGTGGAATGGGAAGGTTAAAGTACGCATTGCCTATGCT
>JALVZS010000179.1 GCA_027022065.1 bacterium | reverse complement strand
GATCAGCACATCCTCAGCCATCCTTACCCCCTGTTTATAGTTAGTCTATTTAACTGGTTGACTATCCCCCATGCAAGGAGTATTAGGCTGAAAAATCATTTTCGCAGGGGGACAAAGATGGGGGAGTATGTTGTAGCAGTTGCAGGAGCTACAGGTGCAGTAGGTAGAGAGATGTTAAAAATACTTGAGGAGCGCAACTTCCCCGTTAAAGAGCTCAGGCTCTTTGCCTCTCCAAAAAGCGAGGGACTAGAGCTTGAGTTCAAGGGGGAAAAGATAAAGGTTCGCACCCTTAAAAAAGGTGTTTTCAAAGGATGCGACATAGCCCTCTTTTCCTGTGGAGGCTCAAGGTCCCTTGAATTTGCCCCAGATGCGGCAAAGGATGGATGCGTTGTTATAGACAACTCCAGCGCCTGGAGAATGGACCCTGAGGTACCTCTTGTGGTGCCAGAGGTAAACCCCCATGCGGTAGCAGATTACAAGAACAAAGGCATCATTGCCAATCCCAACTGCTCAACCATCCAAATGGTGGTGCCTCTAAAGCCCCTGCACGATTACGGAAAGATAAAGAGGATATTCGTTGCCACATACCAGTCCACCTCAGGAGCAGGCAAAAAGGCCATGGATGAGCTTTTGGAACAGACAAGGGCCATCTTAAACTTCAAGCCCATAGAGAAAAAGGTATTTCCCCATCAGATAGCGTTCAACTGCCTGCCCCACATAGATGTGTTTTTGGACAACGGCTACACCAAGGAAGAGATGAAGATGGTAAACGAGACGAGAAAAATTATGGAGGATCCCAACATAATGGTCAGCCCCACCTGTGTTAGGGTACCTGTGTTTATAAGCCACTCTGAGGCGGTAACTATAGAAACTGAAAAGAAGATCACCGCTGAAAAGGCTAGGGAACTCCTTGAAAACTTCCCCGGCGTGAAGGTGGTGGATGATCCCTCTCAGAACCTCTATCCTTTAGCTATTGATGTGGCGGGGAAAGACGAGTGCTTCGTGGGGAGAATAAGAGAGGATGTGGGAATAGAAAACGGCCTTTCCATGTGGATAGTTGCGGACAACCTCAGAAAGGGAGCTGCCCTCAATGCCGTGCAGATAGCCGAAATACTTATAGAAAAGTATCTGTAAAGGGGAAAAGCCATGATGAAAGAGCTGCCGGAGCTTGCCCTTACCTTTGACGATGTGCTCCTCGTGCCCCAAAGATCAGATGTGCTTCCTAGGGATGTGGATGTATCCACCTGGCTTACAAGAAACATTAGAATAAACATACCGCTTGTTTCCGCCGCCATGGATACGGTTACGGAGGCAGAGCTCGCCATTGCCCTGGCAAGACAGGGAGGAATAGGCATCATCCACAAGAACATGAGCATAGAGGAACAGGCAAGGGAGGTTGACAAGGTAAAGCGCTCGGAATCGGGCATGATTGTGCATCCCATCACCATGAGGCCCTGGCAGAAGATAGGAGAGGCATTGGAGATCATGGCAAGGTACAGGATATCAGGAGTGCCTGTAACCTTAGAAGACGGTACCCTCGTCGGCATCCTCACAAACAGGGACCTCAGGTTTGAAACTGATATGAACAAAAAGATTGAAGAGCTCATGACCAAGGACAACCTCATAACCGTAAAGGAAGGCATCACCCTGGAAGAGGCAAAAAAGCTCCTTCACAAATATAGGATTGAAAAGCTACTTGTGGTGGACGACAACTTCAAACTAAAAGGACTTATCACCATAAAAGATATAGAGAAGATAAGGAAGTACCCCAACTCCTGTAAGGATGAACTGGGAAGGCTCAGGGTGGGAGCTGCCGTAGGGGTGGCCCCTGATACCATAGAAAGGGTTGAAGCACTGGTTGAGGCAGGTGTGGATGTTATATGTGTTGATACCGCCCATGGCCATTCCGAGCTGGTTATAGAAACAGTGAGAAAAATTAAGCAGAAGTTCCCCAAAAAGGATGTGATTGCCGGAAATGTGGCCACAGCGGAAGGAGCAGAAGATCTCATAAAAGCAGGAGCCGATGCTGTTAAGGTTGGAATAGGGCCTGGCTCCATCTGCACCACTAGAGTTGTGGCAGG
>JALVZS010000178.1 GCA_027022065.1 bacterium | reverse complement strand
CCTATAAAGAATCCTGATCTCTTCTTCCTTATCCCTTTGAAGTTTTTCAAGTTCTGCTTCCAGGATTGCCTTTGCTCTCCTATCTCTTGGGACACCTTTCTTTGTTAAAATATCTACACCTATTACTGTTCCATAAACACCAGGCGGGACCCTCAATGAAGAGTCTTTAAAATCGCCAGCCTTCGATCCAAAAATTGCCTTTAACAGCCTGTCTTCTGGATCCAGTTGGCTTTCTCCTTTTGGGGTTATCTTCCCTACAAGGATGTCTCCTGGTTTGACCTGGGCTCCTATCCGTATTATGCCTTCATCATCCAGATCTTTTACTGCTTCCTCGCTTAAGCCAGGAATATCCCTCGTAATGGTTTCCGGTCCCAGTTTTGTTTCTCTGGCAGAGATTTCAAACTCTTCAACATGAATTGATGTGTACACATCTTCTTTTACCAACCTTTCACTCACAAGAATAGCATCTTCAAAGTTATAACCTCTCCAGGGAATAAAAGCAACTAGAACATTTCTACCTAAGGCTAATTCTCCACCTTCTACGGCATGACCATCTGCAATGATTTCGCCTTTCTTTATATAATCCCCTTTCTTTACAATGGGCTTCTGATTTATTGTAGTATCTTGGTTCGATCTTCTAAACTTTTTTAAATTATAAATATCAAGTCCGACATCACCTTCCTCTTCACTCATTTCCCCTTCATCCACTCTTATAACAATTCTCTGAGAATCAACATATTCGACTGTACCACTCCTTTTAGCTACAACTGATACCCCTGAATCTTTAGCAACATACTTTTCCATCCCGGTCCCTACCAACGGCGCTTCAGTCTTCATAAGAGGTACAGCTTGTCTCTGCATGTTGGAACCCATCAGAGCTCTATTTGCGTCATCATGTTCCAGAAAAGGGATAAGCGAAGCAGCGACACTTACAACCTGGTTTGGTGAGACATCCATTAAAGTTACTTTATTAGCTTCCGCCATTATAAACTCACCTTTATGCCTTGCAGCTACATACTCATTAATAAACCTACCTTCTTCATCGACAGGTGCATTAGCTTGTGCTATCACGTGATTCTCTTCTTTAGGAGCTGTCAAATACACAATTTCATCGGTAACTTTGCCATCCCTCACAACTCTATAAGGAGTTTCTATAAATCCGTACTTATTTACCTTAGCATATGTAGTTAAGGAAGAAATTAATCCTATATTGGGACCTTCAGGTGTTTCAATAGGACAAATTCTTCCATAGTGAGTTGTATGAACGTCTCTAACTTCAAAACCAGCTCTTTCTCTGGTTAAGCCTCCGGGGCCCAGAGCAGATAATCTTCTTTTGTGAGTTGTCTCTGATAGAGGATTAACCTGATCCATAAATTGAGATAATTGACTGCTTCCAAAGAACTCATTTAATGCAGAAATAACCGGTTTTGAACTTACAATATCCCTAATGTTAGAAGCAATTGCATCTTCAAAATTTATTGTTTTAAATTTTTCCTGGACAGCCCTTTCAATCCTAACCATACCCGCCCGGAACTGATTTTCAACAAGTTCACCTACAGATCTCACCCTCCTATTACCAAGATGATCTATATCATCCTCTTCAGCTCTTCCATCTCTCATCTCAAGTAAATATCTAACTGTCTCAAGAATATCTTCCCTTGTTAAAACTCTTTGATCAACTGGAAAATCAAGCTTTAATTTCTCATTTATCCTTACCCTACCCACTTCACTCAAATCGTATCTTTGTGGGTCAAAAAATAGTTCATAGAAAAGTTTCTTAGCTGCGTCAATATTGTGAGGATCACCTGGCCTCATTTTTCTGTAGATCTCAATTAAGGCCTCTTCCTGGCTTGAACAACGATCAGCTTTAAGGGTATTCCTTAAATAGGGTCCTACATTATAGTTATCAATATACAAAACATCAATTTCTTTAATACCTGCTCTAATTAATGCTTCGAGAATTTCTTCCGTTAACTCTGTATTGATAGGAAAAATTATTTCGCCAGTTTCTGGATCAATATGATCCCTCGCAGCTACTTTTCCAATAATATCCTCTTTAGTAGCTTTTAATCTCTCCTGTTT
>JALVZS010000177.1:16297-21618 GCA_027022065.1 bacterium | reverse complement strand
AGATGAACCTGCCAAGGCTTGCAGCTTCAACAACCACCCTTGGAAGTCCCTCAAGCGCCTCCTCCTTTGAAGGCACAGCCACCACATCCGCCAGGCAGTAGTAGCTTTTCACATCCCTAACGGCCCCCGTAAAAACGAACTCTCCACCAAAATCCTTCTGATACTCCCTCATCCTCTCCTCAAGCCACTTCTCCTTGGAGGAAGCCTCCCCCACCACAAACAGCCTCAGTTTGATCTTCTCCCTCAAAGGTCTAAAAACCTCTTCCACAAACTCCAGTTGTCCCTTTGTGGTATCCACCCTGCCAACAACGGCCAAAGTGGGTATTGCCGATGCAACAACATCACCACAAGGCCTCATCTCTTCCAAGGGGTTATAAATAACACAGGCCCTCGCCATCTCTTCGGGATTAAAAAATTTTAAGCATGCAAATGAGACTCCCACTATAAGATCCGCATACCTCACATAGTACTTGTCCAAAAGGCCTCTCGCATGAACATTCCTCAAATGAACCACCACCGGAAGCCCCAAAATGGCCCCCAAAACCAAGCCATGGGGAGCATCCCAAAGGGTATTGCAGTGCACAATGTGAACACCTTCCCTTTTCGCAATCCCAACCAGCCTGAAAAATACAAAAGGCAAAAAAGGCCAGCTTTTAACCTTCCTCCACATACCCATCTTAACCGTATAGTAATCTATTCCCTCAGCCTCACATTCCTCGGTAAGCCTCCCCCTTTTTGAAGTAATAAGAACGGGATGATGCCCCTTCTTCTTAAGCAGCCTCATGGTGTGAAACAGGGACCTTAAAGCCCCACCGTAGCGGGAAACCCCCTGTATAAAGAGGATCTTTAGCGGTGCCTTTTCACGCCTGCCTTGGGACACAACTCCTCCACAGGACACTGAGAACAGAGAGGAGAAACGGGCCTGCATATCTCCTTCCCAAAAGCCACAAGCCACCTATTTATGTCCATCCAGTATTTTTTAGGAAGAATCTCTCTAAGCTTTTTCTCCGTTTCCTCTGGTGTCTTTGTCTTCACCCATCCCAAGCGGTTGCATATCCTGTGCACATGTGTATCAACGCATATCCCAGGTTTCCCGTATCCTTCAACCAGAACAAGATTTGCCGTCTTCCTCCCCACCCCCTTAAGCTTCAGAAGCTTATCCATCTCATCGGGCACCCGTCCGCCGTATCTTTCCACCAGAACCTTACATATCTCCTTTATGGTCTTAGCCTTGTTATTGTAAAAGCCCACCGGATATATGAGCCTTGCTATCTCCTCCTCACTCAGCTTCAGCATCTCCTCAGGGGTTGAAGCCTTACTAAAAAGCCTTTTTGACGCCTCTTTCGTAACCTCATCCTTCGTCCTTAGACTCAAAATGCAGGATATAAGAACCTTAAAAGGATCCCTTTTCCTCTTTGCAATCTGAGTAACAACGGGCTCTCTAAGGCTCTTATAGGCTTCGGCAATCCTCTCAAGAACCTCCTCCATTCACGCCTCCATCTCGGAATACTCCTCTATAAACCTTCTTGCCCAACTTTCAAAGCTCCCGTCCGCTATGCGGTTTCTTATCTCCTCCATGAGGGAAAGGTAGAAGTATACATTGTGTATGGTGTTCAGTCTTAGGGCCAGTATCTCATCATTCACAAACAGATGCCTAAGATACGCCCTTGAAAAGTTCCTGCATGTGTAGCAGCCGCAGTTCTCATCCACAGGTAGATCCTGATCCTTATAAACGCTGTTCTTTATCCTGAGCTTCCCTTTTGAGGTAAACAGAAGCCCGTTTCTCGCACACCTTGTAGGAAGAACGCAGTCAAACATATCCACACCACACATCACCGCAAAAACGATATCCTCCGGCTTTCCCACACCCATAAGGTATCTTGGTCTGTCCTTTGGCAGCAAAGAGGCGGAAAAGTCCACCATCTCCCACATAAGGCCCTTGGGTTCCCCAACAGAAAGACCACCTATGGCGTATCCTTCAAAACCCATGTCCACAAGCTCCTCGGCACAAAGCCTTCTGTACTTTTCGCTCATCCCACCCTGAAGAATGGCAAAGAGGCTTTGATGCTCCTTTAGAGGAACTTTCCTGCTCCTTCTTGCCCACTTAACGGTAAGCTCAACCCCCTTTTCAACCTCCGCATCCGTTGCAGGATAGGAAACACACCAGTCAAGAGGCATAACAAAATCAGAGCTTAAAGTCCTCTGTATCTCAATCACCTTCTCTGGAGTGAAAAAGTGCCTGCTTCCGTCAAGGTGAGAGCGGAACTCCACCCCCTCATCGGTAATCTTCCTCAAAGGGCTGAGACTGTGGACCTGAAATCCGCCGCTGTCGGTAAGGATCAGCCTGTTCCAAGAGGCAAACCTGTGAAGTCCACCAAAGGCTTCTATAAGCTCAACGCCAGGGCGAAGATAGAGATGATAGGTATTTCCCAAAATGATGGTGGCTCCCATGTCTTTCAGCTCACAGGGGGAAAGGGTTTTTACAGTCCCAAGGGTACCAACAGGCATAAAGACAGGAGTTTTTGCGATATACCTTTCTGTCTCAATTACACCTATCCTTGCTCGTGTAGCCGGATCCTCCTTCAAAACAGAAAACTTCATCTCTTGGGCTTAAAGCGCTCCTGTTCCGAGTATATGCACCCACAGTACTGCTGTCTGTAAAGGCCAAGCTCAAGGGACTCCTCTATTCCCTCCTTCCACCCCTCTCTGAAATCGTAATAGTAAAACTTCACCCCCCTCTCTCTGGCAACTGATTCCGCAATCTCAACGATAAGTTCGTGCTTTTGGTGTTTGCTGTAAAGAAGAGTGGTCGTAAAGTAATCAAAGCCTCCCCTTTTTGCCACGGAGGCAGCAAGCCTTAACCTATCCCAGTAACAGTATCTGCAGCGAAACTCCTCCCTAAAGGCAACACTTCTAACCCACTTAGCAACATCGTAATGCAGATTGTATATCACCCTAAGATTTCTTGCCTCCTCCAATTGCCTCATGGCTTCAAGCCTTTTCAAATACTCCTGATAGGGATGGATATTGGGATTATACCAGAAAACAAAAACCTCAGAGAATTTATCCTGCAGCACCTTCAAAGGGTACAACACACAGTTGGCACAACAGGCGTGAATCAGGATCTTACCCGAAACCCTGCCCTCCATAGCCTGCTCTTCTAAAACATACACCTTGCAAAATCAACTTAAAAACAAACCTAACCAGCCAGCATCTTTCCTACGAGAGCGTTTTGGAGTAAAAATATAAGATTGTCCACAAAACTTTGCGGAGGTGTGGCCTTGAGTAGGTTTAGGAGCTTTGCCGTTTCTATCCTTGCAGTATTTCTTTTCAGCACAGCAGCAACTGCCTGGGGAATATGCACATGTCCCGACTTCACCAAAATAGCAGAAGAGGTAAGTCCCGCCGTGGTTAATGTTTTCACCACACAGGTTGTTAAGGCTCCCCATCCCATCTTTCCTCCAGACTGGTTTGGAGATAACTTCTTTAAGTTCTTTTTCGGGGACAACTGGCCCCAGATGCAGTACAAAAGACACAGCCTGGGTTCTGGATTTATCATAAGCAAGGACGGATTTATCGTAACCAACTACCACGTGGTTAAGGATGCCACCAATGTGAAAGTGGTGCTTAAGGACGGAAGCGAATACAAGGCCAAGATTTACGGCGTTGATCCCAAAACCGATATAGCTCTTTTGAAGATAAACCCTAGGGGGAAAGACCTGCCCGTTGTTAAGCTTGGAGACTCGGACAAGCTGAAGGTAGGAGAATGGGTGCTGGCCATAGGCAATCCTTTTGGCCTTAGCTACACGGTAACGGCAGGTATTGTTTCTGCCAAGGGTAGAGTTATAGGGGAAGGCCCCTACGATGACTTTATCCAGACAGATGCGTCTATCAACCCCGGAAACAGCGGGGGACCTCTAGTGAACATGAAGGGAGAGGTGGTAGGGATAAACACAGCAATTATAAAGAACGCTCAGGGCATAGGCTTTGCCATTCCCATAAATTTGGCTAAGAGCATCATTGAGCAGCTCAAAGAGCATGGCAGGGTCATAAGGGGATGGCTGGGAGTTTACATACAGGATGTTACACCTGATCTTGCAAAGGCTTTACACCTTCCCGTGCGCAAGGGCGTTATAATAACAAAGGTGATGCCCAAAAGCCCCGCTAAGGAGGCTGGGCTCAGAAGCGGCGACGTCATAGTTAAGTACAACGGCAAAGAGGTCAAGAACGCCCACGAGCTAAGCGTTCTTGTGTCCACCACAAAGCCCGGAACTGAGGTACCGATAGAGATCATAAGAAAGGGCGAGAGAATGACCATATGGGCAAAGATAGGCGAGCTTAAGGAAAGGGGCAAGCACGGAGGCATTATAACGGGGAGCTTAGAGAAGTTCGGGCTTGAGTTGGGTAATGTTCCTGAGGATGTGGCGGCAAAGCTCGGCATAAAGGGTGGAGCCTATGTGCTCAGCGTGGAGAGGGGAAGCTATGCCCAGATGGCAGGCTTCAGGAAGGGCGATGTGATCGTTGAGATAAACAACCACAAGATAAAGGATGTTAACGATGCCATGAGAATCATATCCAGGGCAAAAAGAGGAGACTACCTAACATTCCTCGTTTACAGAGGAGAAGGAGCACTCTACATCACCGTATATGTGAACTGGTAAAGGGGGTTGAAGATGCTGATAGGGGTGCTTTCAGACACCCATGATCATTTGGATAACACCAGAAAGGCCCTTGAACTGTTTAAGGAAAAGGGGGTGTCCCTCGTGGTTCACTGCGGGGACATTGTGGCCCCCTTCTGCCTTGACCTTTTAAATAAGTCGGGTCTCAACTGGAAGGGAGTTTTGGGAAACAACGACGGGGAAGTGGAGATACTTATAAAAAGGGCAGAAGGTAGGCTATCCAAGGAGCCCAAGGAGCTTGAGCTAGAGGGGAAAAAGATCCTGATTAAGCACTTTCACCACTTCGTTGAAGAGCTTGCAAAAAGCGGACGCTATCACATTATACTTTACGGACATACCCATCAGCCGCAGATAGAAAAAATTAACGGCACCCTGGTGGTTAATCCAGGGGAATGCTGTGGCTGGGTAACGGGAAGAGCCACCGTGGCAATTGTTGACACGGAAAGGCTTGAAGGGAAGCTCCTTGAGCTCGGATAAAAACGTAAGGGAAAGGGCCTATCTCTGCCTAAAGGAGATACTAATTGAGGGGAAATTCTCAACCGGCACATTAAAGTACTGGGCGGACAACCCCTCTCCACTTTCCCTTAAGGATAGAAAGCTTCTCTGGGAGCTGGTTCTTGGAACAACCAGATGGCTTAAGAG
>JALVZS010000177.1:13852-16287 GCA_027022065.1 bacterium | reverse complement strand
GATTAGGGTACTACCAGGTGGTGATACTGGACAGGATTCCCCCTTATAGTGCGGTGAACGAAAGCGTTGAGATAGCAAAAAAGTACCTACCCAAAAAGTTCCACAAGTTCACCAATGCGGTTTTAAGGAAAGCGGCAAGGCTTCCCTTTCCCGTTGTTAAGGATGGCACAAGTGTGGAGGCTGCATCCACTGCGTGTTCTCATCCAGAGTGGCTGGTGGAAAGGTGGAGGGCAAGGTGGAGCATGGAGGATGTGGTAAGACTTCTCAGGATCAATCTCACCCCCGCTCCCTACTGCGTTTGGGTGAACATCCACCACACATCCCTGAACAGTCTCAGAAAACAGCTAAGGGCAGAGGGAATAGAGTGCCGTCCAGCAAAGCTTCTTGGTGAGGAGATGCTGGAGATTCTCAGCACCGCAGACATAACAGACCATCCCCTCTATAAGGAGGGGCTGATAACGCCCCAGGATCCCGCATCTCGCCTTGTGGTTAAGGTGCTTGATCCAAAACCTGGAGAAGCGATCCTGGATGCATGCGCTGCACCCGGTATAAAGACGGCCCAGATAGCTTTGGCCATGGAAAATCAGGGAAGGGTGGTGGCTTGCGAGATAAGCCAGCAAAGATACGAGCTTTTAAAGGAGAACATAGCAAGGCTCGGAGCCACCATTGTAGAGCCATACAACGATGATGTAAAAGAGTTGGTGAAAAGCCTTGAGGATGAGAGCTTTGACAAGATACTTGTGGATGCCCCCTGCAGTGATCTGGGCACCATAAGAAGAAGGCCCGAGATAAAGTGGAAAAGAACCCCTGAGGATCTGGAGGAGTTTTCAAACAGACAGTGGGAGATTCTCAAGGCTGTAATCCCCAAGCTAAAAATAGGAGGAGAGCTCGTTTACAGCGTGTGCTCCTTTGAAGAGGAGGAAAGCCTGCGGATTGTGGAGAGGGTAAAGAAGGAAGGTCTTGAGCTCGTAAGCTTCAAAGATCTTTTGCCAGAAGAACTAAAGGAGTTTGAAGAGGGCGGATACATGTTCCTCCTTCCCAACAGATCAAAAACCGACGGCTTCTTCATAATGAAGGCAAGGAGATAACAACAGTTGGTATTTAGTACACAAAACAGCATAAAAATATACAGGCATGGAAAAGGTGCTTCTTGCTGCACAAGACATTAAAAAGCTTTACGGTCTGCACCGTGGGGGCAAGAAGAAGTGATAACCGTTCAGTGCCTGTTGGGGTTTAGCACGCAGGAAGACAAGGAAGCAGTATTTAGGCTCATGCGAAATTTTTCCGCCTGCACAAGGTATGCCTACAACAGGCTACTTGAAGGATGGAATAGAAAAAAGCTCAAAAAACACCTGCAAAACGTCTTTCCTCTCAACTCAAGATACTGTGATGATGCCATACTGAAAGCAGCAGAGGCTTTAAATGCCTGCAGAGAAAGAGAGCAAAATCCGAAAAAGCTGATATTTGGCACGAGACGCCTGTTTGAGAAGCTAAGAAAGAAACACCTAACAGGTAAAGCTAGAGAAAGACTTAGAGCCGAATGGAAAGAAAAAAGGCAGGGCACAGCCTACTCAAGAGGAGACAAAACCAAGAGGGGCAACTTAAACCTTAGATTCGTGTTTGTCAACGATGAGCTCTACCTGAAGATAAACACTGGTAAAGGCAAATACGTTTACGCAAAGGTTTACAGGAAGGTTCAGAAAGGAAGAGTGGAAAAAGACAAGTGGGTTAAGTTTATCCAAAACCTGCTCATTGGCGAATCCACGGGCAGGTACGTGCCCTATTCCATGGAGCTTAAAAAGAGAAACGGCAAAGCTTACGCCCTTGTTAGCTTTACCGAGGCGTTTCCGGAAGTTTCAACTACCAGAGAAAGTGGCGTGATAGGTATAGACGTTAACGCAAGTCCGTTTCACATAGCTTACGCTGAAGTTAAGAAAGACGGTAACTTTGCATCCTGTGGCAGGATAAGTCTTGCTGAGTTAATAGGCGAAAGCAGAGGAAAAAGAGAATGGCTCTCATGGCAGATAGCCCATCGGATAGTGGCTCTTGCAAAGGAAAAGAAGAAGGCAATAGCGATTGAAGGCCTCAAAAAGATGCCAAAAGGTTCAAGGGGAGACGGCAGGAGAAAGCTAAGAAAGAGATTGCAGCAGTTTATCTACAAAGGTTTACTGCAAAAGATAGAGGTTTTAGCAAAAAGGGAGGGCGTAGAGGTAGTCAAGGGGAATCCAGCTTTCACGTCCCTTATAGGACAACTGAAATACGCTCCTCAGTACAATTTGGATAAGGACGTGTCAGCGGCTTTGGTGATAGCAAGAAGAGCAATGGGCTTTGAAGAGGAAATACCGGTAAACTATCTGAAACTACTAAGCGATAAGGAGTTTCTTGAGTATTCCCTTTACAGGCTGAGGGAAAAGAAAAAGGAGCTGAAAGAAAAG
>JALVZS010000177.1:0-13842 GCA_027022065.1 bacterium | reverse complement strand
AAGAATGCAATAAAAACCGATTTAAAGCGCATAAACGCCGAAATAAGGAGAATAACCGAAAGGCTCAAAGAAATAGAAAGCCCTGGAAGCGATCCAGCTACCCAACAGCGGGCCTCTGGAGAGAACAAGCCCGTGAGGGGTCTCTCAAGAGAGAGACAAAAAAGCTGGAGAGTTCTCAGGGCAGCCCTTGTTGTCCCTCTTCTTGGGAAGTCCTTCGTAAGGGACTTCTCACCCCTGAAGCCTGTTCTGGTTTCGGGGGACTGGGAGAAGGCAACAAGAAGGTTAGTTCCCGCACCTGGTGCGGGGGCTATGGGTGTCTCCAAAATACCGCCAGCCGGGGCTTGGGGATACCCTGAAAAGGCGGATAACAAATACCCCGGCCACAACTGCACAGTTGTGCGGTTGTGCTAACCAGGGTGAAATGATAAAGATAGCCCCTTCAATACTGAGCGCAGACTTTTGGAGGCTGGGGGAGCAGATAAGGAAGGTGGAGGAGGCGGGAGCGGATCTCTTGCACATAGATGTAATGGATGGTCACTTTGTCCCCAACATCAGTATAGGCATTCCCGTAATCAAGTCCATAAAGGGAAAGACCAAGCTGCCCCTTGATGTCCACCTAATGATAACGGATCCCGAAAGGTACGTCCCATATTTCTGCGAGGCAGGTGCGGATATAGTGACCTTTCATGTGGAGGCCACACCCCATCCAAACAGAGTCATTCAGAGCATAAAGGCGGAAGGGGCAAAGGCTGGGGTTGTTCTCAATCCCACAACACCCCTCTCTTTCCTTGAATACCTGCTTCCCGATGTGGACATGGTGCTGCTGATGGCGGTTAATCCCGGATTTGGAGGGCAGAAGTTCCTCCCCTTCGTGCTAGAAAAAATCGCAAAACTGAGAGAAATGATAGAATCTGCCGGGCTGAAGGTGGATCTGGAAGTTGACGGCGGGATAGGCCCCACCAACATAAAGGATGTGGTGAGGGCAGGGGCAAACATTATTGTTGCAGGCTCATCCATCTTCTCATCAGACAACCCGGCAGAGAGGGTTAAGCTCCTCAAAAAACTGGCGGAGGAAGCCCTTGAGGCTGGCAAGCGTTGACATAGGCACCAACACAGTAAGGCTTCTCATAGCAGATGTAGAGGAAGAGGGACTTAAGCTCGTTTACCAGGACAGGGCCGTGGTGAGGCTGGGGGAAAATCTTGCCTCCACAGGCCTGCTTAAAAAAGAAGCCATGGAAAGGACCATCAAGGCCCTTTTAAGGTTCAAAGAAGCCTGCGAAAAATATGGCGCTGAAAAGGTGATCCCCATAGCCACTGCTGCTGTTAGGGAAGCGAAAAACGGAACCGATTTTGTACAACTGGTTAAAAGATCTGTGGGATGGGATGTTAAGGTCATAACCGGGGAAGAGGAGGCCTACTACACATACCTTGGTGTAAAAGCCGGACTCAACATAAACGAAAAGGCCATGATATTTGACATAGGCGGGGGAAGCACGGAGTACATCTGCGTATCAAATGGGTTGAAATACAAGAGCTTAAAGATGGGAGTGGTGAAGCTCACAGAAACCTTTGTAAAAAGCGATCCCCCAAAGAAGGAGGAGCTTGAAGCTTTAAGGGGCAAGATTAGGCATTATCTTGGCAACCTTGACATGAAAAACTGCAGCGGTCTTGACATCATAGGCACTGCAGGCACCCCAACCACTTTGGCCGCCTTGGACATGAAGCTGAAGACCTACGATCCCGAAAAGGTGCACGGCTACAGACTATCGCTGGAAAGGCTTGAGGAGATGCTCTCCTGGCTTTCATCCATGAAGGCCTCAGAAAGATTAGAGCTTCCGGGCATGGAAAAGGGCAGAGAGGACCTCATAATTGCAGGTTGCGTTATAACCGTTGAGACATTAAAGTATTTTCAATCAAAGACCCTCGTTGTAAGCGAGTGGGGAATAAGGGAAGGAGTTATCGTTGCAGAAGCAGACAGACAAAAAGATAAACCGCTACAGAGAAGCGGTTGAAAAGGCAAAAAGGCTCATAGTTGAGTGGAACAGAAGCGGGGTAATAGGCTGGTTTCAGGTAAGCACCTACACCAAGGAGATAGACCACATCGTTCGTTCCATTCTAAAAGAGGCCTTTAAAATAACTTCTCCATCCTATTCGGTAGTGGCGCTGGGCGGCTACGGCAGAAAGGAGCTCAACCTGTGCTCCGATCTGGACATCATGTTTCTCTGGCAGAGTCCCCTCTCTGAGAAAGAGGAGGAAAGCATAAACCTTATAGTTCAGATGCTCTGGGACCTTGGGCTTGATGTAGGACACGCCCTACGCAGCGTGGACGAAGCCATCATCCTTGCAAGGGAAGACGAGGCAACCAGATGCTCGTATATAGACTCAAGGCTTTTGGGAGGCAGTCTGAACCCCTATCTAGTCTTTACAAAGCGGCTGACCAAAGGGCTTCTAGGCCAGGACCCTTCGGGCTTTTTCAGAACAATGGAGGAGTGGCTTGAGGAAAGGCACAACAGGTACAGCTCGTCCATGTACCTGCTTGAGCCCAATGTTAAGGAAGGGCCCGGATGTCTCAGGGACATCCACACCTGCTTCTGGACTGCAAAGGAAATATACCAGATAAAGAGCTTTGCAGACTTAAAGAGAAAAGGCCTCATAACCCCCCTTGAGTACGAAACGCTAAGAGAAGCCAGAGACTTTCTGTGGAGGGTGAGAAACGCCATCCACGACCTCAGAAACAGAAAGAACGACATACTCACCATAGACATACAGCCTACCATAGCCCACATACTGGGCTACAGGGATGTAGGAAAGCTCTTGGGCGTTGAGTACTTCATGAAGGACTTTTACACCCACCTGAAAAATGTAAGAAGAGTCACCAAGGCGTTCCTGATGAGAACCAAAGAGGAGCTCTTCCCCCACCTCAAGCCTACCTATATGTACATAAAGACGCTGCTTGAGGAGAGATACGAAACACCGGGGAAGTTCCTAAAGGAGGTCATAAGGCTCAGCAGAAGCGGTGCGAGCTTTGAGGAGTTCTACAAGGGCTTCTGGATACCGCCCCTTCACTGGAGGGAAAGAGACATATACTCCGACGAGACAAGGGAAGCCTTCAAGGAGCTGCTCAACCTGCCCGAAAGCTATAGAGTTCTAAACTTCCTCCACGAGATAGGCTTCATTGAAAGGATAATCCCAGAGTTCAGCAAGGTAACAGGGCTCATGCAGTTTGACCTCTACCACAAGTTCACCGTTGATGAACACACGCTTCTGGCCATAAAAAACGTGGAAACATTGCCCCAACAGACAGACGAGATGTACCAGAGCCTAAAAGAAACCTACCAAGAGATCTTAGCGTCCGGCAAGAAATACCTGCTCATGCTCGCCCTCCTTTTACACGACATAGGAAAGGGAAAAGGCGGAGGGCACGCCATAAGAGGAGCAAGAACAACTGCCGAGATCATGGAAAAGATGGGCTTTTCCGAAGAGGAAACGGAGCTTGTAACATTTCTGGTGAAGCACCACACGGTTATGGCGGAAACCGCCTTCAGGAAGGATGTGAACGATGTAAAAACTGTGGCCTCCTTTGCCTCCCTCATGGAGGATGAGGAAAGGCTAAAGATGCTGTATGTGCTGACCTACGGAGATGTATCCGCCATATCGCCCGATTCCTGGAACGAGTGGAAGGCGTATCTTCTAGCCTTCTTGTTTGAAAACACGAAGAAGCTGCTAAAAAATGAGATAGAAACCAAAGAGGTGGCTGCAATAAGCTTAAGCACTTTGGCAGATGAGATCCATAGAAAGCTCCGAAAGAGAATATCAAAGTCCAAGGTAAAAGAAATTATCCAGCTAATTCCCGAGGACAAACTTATCTCCCTGCCACCAGAGCTTGTGGCGATCATCGTGGAAGGAATGCTTGAGGCAGAGAAAAAGGGATTTTCTATAAAATGGCATACAGAAAACTCCATGGATACCCCAAAGATTCCCAGCAAGCTCGTTGTGGTAAATAGAGAAATGGAAGGTGCCTTCACCTCTGTTGTGGGCATCATCTCCTCCAGAAGGCTAAACATACAATCCGCTCACCTTATAAAGTGCCTTGACGGGACAGAGGTCTACACGGTGGACATTACGAGGCCAAATCTCGCTCCACTAACGGACTCCCTCAAGAAAGAAGAGCTTGAAAAGGCCCTGGTTGATGCCCTAAAGGGCAGATTGGATGTGGAAGAGGAGCTGAAGAAGAAGCACATAAGGCTTTCCAAAAAGGAAAGAGTGGTCCACAACAAGACCAAGATAAGGCTGAACAATACAACACATCCCATCTACACCGCCCTTGAGGTAAAAACTCAGGACAGGCTGGGCCTGCTCTATCTAATAACCAAGGAGCTTCTATCCATGGGGCTTGAGCTGCACATGGCTACGGTAAGCACCGAGGGCAACAGGGCGGTTGACACCTTCTTTGTTACAAAAGATGGTAAAAAGCTTAAAGAGTATCAGTTCCCGGAGATAGTAAGGACCTTGAAAAAGGCCTTGGATTAGCACTATTTTTATCTCTGCCAAAAATCTAGAGAGGAGGTGGAAATGTTTCTGCTAGGGCTGATCGTTGGTATACTCATAAGTGCTGTTGCCATGAAGTTCCTCATGCCCAAGCTCATGTTTTTGGAAAAGGAAAGTCCCTATAACTTTGAAAAGACTGTTGAGGAGATTGAAAAGAGGGCCAAGGATATGGGATGGGGCATACCCACCATCCATGATTTGGGTAACAACATCAAGGAAAAGGCCGGAGTGGAGGTGGGTCCCGTAAAGGTCATAGAGCTATGCAAACCAGAATACGCCTCCAAGGTACTGCGAAGCGACAGCTCAAAAGTTATCTCTTCCTTTATGCCCTGTGCTATTGGTGTTTACGAGAAGAAGGACGGCAGGACATTCGTGTCAAAGAGGAACATCAAGCTCTTCTCCCTCATCTTTGGAGGAGAGCTGGGACAGGTATTTAAAAAGGTAGCAGAAGAGGAAGACCAAATCACAAGCTTCCTTAGATAGACCGGGCCCCTCTATGGGGCTTCCCTCTTCTTAAGAAATCTTCTCAAAGCATCCAAACCCATGGGGCGGGCAAAGTAAAAGCCCTGCAACTCATCGCACCCCAATTCCGACAGTATCTCCACCATCTCCCTTCTCTCCACCCCCTCGGCAACGCACTGTGCACCAATGGAGTGGGCAAGCTCCACCATGGCCTTAACTACCTTCCTCACCTTCGCATCTTCCACCAGCTGGTCCACGAAGAGCTTGTCAATTTTCACCTTGTCCACATCCAGCTTCACTAGATAGCTCAGGTAAGAGTAACCCTTCCCAAAGTCATCTATAGCGATCCTGAAGCCCATGCTTTTTATGTCCTTTATCACGGCTGCAGCCCTCATGGGATTCTCTATAGCCGCATCCTCGGTGATCTCAATAACCACATGCCTTGTTCTATCCTGAAACCTCTCTGCCACCTCCTCAAGGCGGTTCAACAAACGAGCGTCAAAAAACTGCCTAGGGGAAAAGTTGACGGCCACCCACAAAGGCCTTTTGCCGTTTTGGATGAGGAACATGTCATTAAAGATTCTAACCAGCATGTAGTGTTCTAAATCAGTAATAACCCCCGTTTCCTCAGCAACAGGGATAAACTCCTTAGGCGGGATAAGCCCCCTTTCTGGATGAAACCACCTCGCAAGGGCCTCCGCTCCCACCACTTTAAAGCCTTTGGCATCCACCACAGGCTGGTAAAAGGGCACAAGCGATCCGTCATCTATGGCCCTCTTCAGCTCCCATTTCATCTGTAGCTTCCTCTCAAGCTCCCTCTTTATGTTGCTGGAGAAAAGATAAAGCTCCTTACCCGCCTGCTTGGCCTTGTAAAGAGCCATCTCTGCCTTTTCCACAAGCTCATCGGGCGAGTCCCCATCTACAGGAAACACGGCAATGCCCATGCGGGCGGAAAGCTCTAACTTAACCCCATTTTTCTCAACCACAGAACGCCTCATGACCTCCCTGATCTTCTCAAGCAACCTCTCCAGGCTAAAGATCCTCCCCACGCCAGAAAAGACGATGAGAAATCTATCCCCCTCAAGCCTTCCTATAAGGTCGCTTTCCCTTAAGGATTCCTTAAGCCTATCCGCCAAGGTTCTAAGAAACTCGTCTCCTCCCCTTCTGCCCACGAGCATGTTCACATTCTTAAAGCCCATTATGTCCAAAACGATAACCACCACCATGTGTCCTTCCCTGCGGGAGATCCTCAGCATCTTATCCATCTTCTCAATAACAAGGGGCCTTCTGGGAAGCCCTGTAACCGCATCGTAGTACCTAAGCTCAATCAGCTTCTTCTCCATAAGCCTTACATCGGTTACATCCCTTACGGACAGAATAGGCCCTTCAATGCCCACTTCCCTCCAGTTTTTTGGAAGGTGCATATAAAACTCAAAGAACCTCTTTCTTCCTTCAAAGGTAACCTCAAAAGCACTTGAAAGCGCTATTCCTGGATGTCCTACGGCCCTTTCAAACAAGTTCCTAAGCTTTTCAACATCCCTTTCAGAAACGCAGCACTTTAGAATATCAAAAAAGTTGCTGTTAAGAAACTTCGCTTCCTCCTTCCCCAAAACACTTCTTACAGACGGGCTGATGTATTTAATTATTCCACTTGCATCCAATATGCAGATGATATCCCTTATGTGGCTCAGGATCTGGTTGGTTCTTTCCCTACGAAGGTTCTGCTCCTCCATGTACTCCTTGGTAAAGTCAAAGCCAACCGCTAGAACGGCCCTTCCATCCTCAAGCTCCACCGTTGTGGCCACGGCGTACATCACGAATATAGAGCCGTCTTTGCATCTTAAAGGAATGTGAGGGTAAACAATGGACTCGTCAAATCCCTCGTACACCCTTTCCCTCACCCTGCGCCTCACAAGTTCTCTAAGCCCCTCATCGGGCACAAGCTCCCACACCTTCAGGCCCTTCAGCTCCTCAGGAGAGTATCCCAATCTCTCAAGAGAAGGAGGGGAAAGATAAACAAAAGTTTCTCTAAAGATGGCCACAAATACGCTGGGAATGGTTAAAAGCTTTTCAAGAATCCCCTCAACCCCACCAGGCACCCCCTCAGCTACTAAAGTATACATCTCTTGCAAACAAAATAGCAAGGTTAAAAAACATTCACCTGCATAAGTTGCCTATTATGTGCTATTACAGTTACGGCAGTGGGAGGTTATTATGGCCAGATGGGTTGTTATACTTATCACTGCGGTGTTGCTGTTTTTCTGGAATCTGGGTGGTTGGGGCCTTTGGGCACCGGATGAACCCCGCTATGCAGAAGTGGCTAGGGAAATGGTAGTAACCCACGACTATCTGATTCCCCACCTTAACGGAAAAACCTACACCAGAAAGCCACCTCTGCTTTTCTGGATGATAGCGACTTCCTACAAGCTTCTCGGTATCAAGGAAAGCTCCGCAAGGATACCCGCCGCTATTTCAGGGCTGCTAACTGTGATGTTAACCGCCGTTTTTGCTTCGCTTGTCTTTTCTCCATCTGTGGGCTTCTGGAGCGGGATAATTCTTTCAACCACTCCCTGGTTTGCCTGGCTTGCAAGAAGGGCAAAGATGGATGTTCCCACCGCCCTATTCGTCATCCTCGCCATAATGGCCTTCTACTTTGGAAACCTGATAAACAGGCGGGAAAGAGGGAAAAAATTCCTTTTCTACCTTGCGGGCTTCACAGCAGTAGGAGTGGGAGCGCTATGCAAAGGCCCCGTTGCCTTTTCGGTCCCAGGCCTGGCCCTTGCCGCTTATCACATACACAACAAAGACCTCCACATCCTCAAGGAAAAGGAGTTCTGGCTGGCCTTTCCCGTATCCCTGCTAATATACCTGGCCTGGCTCGTTCCCGCTTGTTTCAAGCTGGGAAAGGGATACGCCCTAGAGCAGATATACTACAGAACCTCCGCCCTCTTTTTGCACACCAACGTTCACAGACACGGCCTCTTTTACTACTTCTACCACCTTTTGGCAGATGCTTTCCCCTGGGTGCTCTTTTTGCCTCCCGCTCTGTACTATGGCCTGAGGCTTCCTGAACCTAAGAGAAGGCCCTTTCTCCTATTCTTCTGGTGGTTTACCGCAAACTTCATCTTCTTCTCCCTGGCCAAGACCAAAAGAAGCCCCTACCTCATCCCCGTATACCCAGCTATAGCCGTGATAATCGCCCTTTACCTTGAGGAACATCTGAGCATGGGCATTATAACGAGGTGGATGAAATACTGCCTCTACGCAACGGTAGCGGCGCTTCCTCTAGTGGCCCTCACCGCTATTGTAGCATCCCTCAGGCTGAAATTCCTCCTTGGGCCGTCCGTTGCCCTGGTACTGCTTTGTGCCCTTCTTACCGCACTCGGACTTTTCACCATAAAGGAAAATCCCCTAAAGATGAGGGAGTTTATCGCCCTGGCCTCCTCGGCCCTGCTTTTGTTTTCTTTTACCTTTGTCTTTTCCAAGCTGGATGTGTGCAAGAGCTCAAAGAGGCTTTGCGAAGAAGCGGTGAGGCTTTCTGAAGAGAACAGTGCCCCCATAGTGCTCTTTGGCATCACCACATCCCACGCCGGAGAGTTCAACTTCTACACCAAGAGATTTCCACTTCCTGTGGTGAAAAGAAGGGAAGTTCAGAAGATCCTTGAAAGCAAAGAAAAGCTTTATGTGATAACGAAGGGCAAGTACTTTAAGCGCTACTTTGCCAAGCGGGGCTACAGGCCCATATACCAGCAGCCCTGTGGGCACAGGTTTACCCTATTTGAGGCGGGAGAGAAAAGATGAAAGCGCTCAGCATAGCCATAATAGGATGCGGAAAGGCGGCAAGCCGCCACCTTAAGATCTACAATCAGATAGAGTGGGTGAATGTGATGGCGGTGGCAGATGAAGTGGAAGAGAAGGCGAGGGCCTTCGCCGAAGAGGCAGAAGCTGAAGCCTTTGCGAACTGGCAAGACATGCTGGAAAGACATCCAGAAGTAAATGTTGTGGACATATCCGTCCCTTCCGGCCTTCACGCAGAAATCGGCTTACCCATCATGAAAAAGTTCAAAAAGCACATCCTTATGGAAAAGCCCATAGCGCTGCTTCTTGATGAAGCTGAGGAGTTGGTAAAAACGGCAGAAGAGCTTAATCTAAAGCTTGTCACCATATATCAGAACCGCTTCAACCTTCCCATAAAACTTGTAAGAAACGCCTTAAATGCCGGTTGGCTGGGCAACCCTATCCTCGTGTCAGCAAGATTCTACTGGTGCAGACACCAGAGCTACTACGACAGCTCCCCCTGGAGGGGCACCTGGGCCTACGATGGAGGCGTTCTGGCACAGCAGGGAGCCCACCACATGGACATGCTCTGCTGGCTGGGAGGTGAAGTTGAAAGCGTTTACGCCCAGATGGCCACAAGGCTGGCAGAAATAGAGGCGGAGGACATCCTCGTGGGAGTGGTGAAATTCAAAAACGGAGCGCTTGGCACCGTAGAGGCCACAACCTGCGCAAGACCCAGCGACATCGGAGCAGAGCTCACCATCCTGGGGGAGAAGGGACATGCAAGAGTTGGCGGCTTTGCCATGAACGAGCTGATAAGCATAGCATCGGAGGAAAGGGATTTTCCAAATGAGGAAATAGAGGCCTTTAAGAAGAACCCGGAGGATCCCCTGGGATACTCCCACAGGGCTTATATAGAAGCGGCTCTGAGGTACTTTGCGGGAGAAGAACCCGACGAGAAGCTCTGCATAGGAAAAGATGCTCTCTCTTCTGTTCAGCTGATACAGGCCCTTTATGAATCGGCGGAGAGGGGAGAGCCTGTAAAGCTCCCCTTTTCCCCTCAAAAATCCAAGCTGGGGAGGCGCTAGAGATGATACCCCTTCTGGATCTTAAAAGGGAGTGGCAGGAGATAAAAGAAGAGGTGGAAAAGGGTTGGAGAGAGGTAACGGAAAGCATGAAGCTTTTGAACGGTGATAATCTTCTGGCCTTTGAGAAGGAGGCGGCCCAGTACTTCGGAGTAAAGTTCGCGTTCGGTGTGGGCTCCGGAACAGAGGCACTCTGGCTGGCCATGGTAGCCTGCGGGATAGGAAGGGGCGATGAAGTGATAGTCCAGGCAAACGGATTTGTGGCGGATGTGGAGGCCGTTATATGGACCGAGGCGACCCCTGTGCTTGTTGATGCGGAAGAGGAGAGCTTCGGCCCGGATCCCGAAGCTGTTGAAAGGGCCATAACGCCGAAAACCAAAGCCGTCCTTGCGGTCCACATGTACGGCCACCCCTGCAAAATAGGAGAATTACTGGACATATGCGAGAGGCACGGGCTCATCCTCATTGAGGATGCCGCCCACGCCCACGGAGCTCTGTACAGGGGTAGAAAGGTGGGCACCTTTGGAAAGGTAGGCTGTTTCAGCTGCGGCGTGGTGAAGAACCTCAACGCCCTCGGAGATGCAGGCCTGGTAATTACCAACGACGAGGAGGTGGCTCACAGACTGAAGTTCCTGAGGGTTCACGGGCAGGTGAAAAAGAACGAGCCCCACTTTTACGGCTTCAACTGCAGGTTGGATGAGCTGCAGGCAGTTGTTTTGAGGGCGAGGCTGAAGAAGCTTGATGAGAAGAACAGAATAAGGAGGCAGATTGCAGACTTCTACAGAAAGAGGCTTTCCCACATAAAAGAGCTCAGGCTTCCTCCTGAGGATAAAAAAGGAAACTTTAGCGTCTACCACAGATTCATGCTCTTTACCCCGAAAAGGGACTCACTTCAGAAGCACCTGAAGGAAAAGGGCATAGGAACGGGCCTTTACTACCCCATTCCTTTACACCTGCAGCCCGCATGGAAGAACGCAGGGCTAGCTTCTCACAAAGAGGGAGACTTCCCCGTTGCCGAAAGGCTCTGCAGCCAGGGCTTGGCCATACCCCTGTTTCCCGAAATGACCCAGCAGGAGATGGAAAAGGTAGTCCAAGAGGTGGAGGGGTTCTTCTCATGATATCGGTGGTAATACCAGTGCACAACGAGGAAAAGAACATAGAGCCTCTTTACCAAGAGCTTATACCCGCCCTGGAAAGCCTAAAAGAGGAGTTTGAGATTATCTACGTAAACGACGGAAGCACAGACGGCACGAAGGAGGTGCTTCTGAAACTGAAAAAGAATGACCCCAGGGTAAGGGTGCTGGACATGGACAGAAACAGGGGCGAAGCGGCGGCACTAACCGCCGGCTTCGCCCACGCAAGAGGGGAAATCGTGATAAGCATGGACGGAGACGGCCAGAACGATCCCGCATACATCCCCGAAATGGTGAAAATACTCAAAGAGGGCAACTACAAGGTGGTATCGGGATGGCGTATAAAGAGAAAGGAACCACTTTTTACCCGCCGGATCCCCTCGTGGATAGCCAACCGCATAATAGGGCTAATTACGGGAGTCAGGGTTCACGACAACGGGTGCAGTCTGAAGGCCTACAGGGCCGAGGTGGTTAAAAGGATTCAGATACCCCATGGCTTTCACAGATTTATACCGGCGGTTTTTGGAGTGAAGAACCACGAGGTCACAGAGATAAGGGTGGTGGACAGGCCCCGCAGATTCGGAAAGAGCCACTACGGGTTGAAGCGCACGTTTGAAGTCCTAAGAGAGCTGTTCACCATAAGATTCGTCCTAAAAGAGCCTGAAAAAAATCAGAAAAGACTGAAGTACTCAGCCTTTTTGCTTTTAGCTTTTTTCTTCTTTTGCCTTATACTGGGCAAGCCCATTTTAGCTTCAGTAGTTGCAGCATTTCTCGCACTGAACCTAATAGCCTACAGAAACCTCAAGCGCTTCAACAAAGCTCAAAGAGAGGGAGTCTTTCGTGTCAAGGAGCTTGAAGTTTAACATCCTGTTTGTTCTGGTTATAGCCGCCTCCGCATTCCTATTCACCGCAAATCTGGGAAAGATATCCCTCTGGAACAACAACGAACCCCGATACGCCCACACCGCAAGAAACATGCTCATCCTTCACAACTGGATAACCCCCATATACAAAGGGAAGCTGAGGGCCGACAAGCCTGTGCTCACCTACTGGCTCATAATTATAAGCGCAGTCCTTCTGAACAGAGGAAAGATCAACGAGTTTGTGGCCCGCATCTCCTTTGCCCTGTCGGCAATTCTGTGCATCGCGGTGACGATACTCTTCGCAAAAGAGCTTGAGGACGAAACCGCTGGCATCCTATCGGGAATCTTCCTGCTATTCACAGTAGAGTTCTTTGAAACCGCAAGAAGGTGCCTGCCTGACGCTCCCCTGTGCCTCTTCATAACCTTAGCTTTCTTTTTCTTTTACAAGGGCTTCAAAACTTCAAGGAAGAAATTTCACCTGGGATGCTACGCGGCATCTGCACTGGGATTTCTCACCAAGGGGCCCGTTGCGGTGGTCATCCCTTTAGGCACAATCATCATCTTCCTTGCACTCGTGGGAAGGCTTGACGAGCTTAAGCAGATGAAGCCCCTTCAAGGACTTCTGCTCTTTTCAGCAATAGCCCTTCCCTGGTACATAGCGGTGGGGCCTGAGTTCTGCAGAGAATTTTTCCTCCTTCACAACCTGAAGCACGCCCTAAAAGGGCTGGACCATGTAAAGCCCTGGTACTTTTACATAGAGGCAGCTCCTGTTTCCTATGCTCCATCCGCCTTCTTTGTTCCCGCGGCTGTCTGCCTTCAAAAAAGAGAGGGAAAAGCTTCCTCCCTGCTTCTGCCTCTAACCTGGGCGACCTTCACCTTTACCATATTCTCCCTTGCTGCGGCCAAAAGGGTCATATACCTACTCCCCTTGGCCCCCGCCCTTGCGATGACGGCCGGAATCACCACCGCCAAGGGATTAAAAAATAGCGAACCCCTGAAAAAGCTCATCTGGCTGGGAGTTCACCTATCCTTTATCCTGATGGGACTGGCGGTCTTCGCCCCTATTCTGTTCAGGATCCCATGCCCCAAGGCTTTTTATCTGCTTTTTCCCGTTCCAATAGCAGCCGCATACCTAGCAGCAAAAAGAAAAAGCCTCATAAGCGCGCTTATCCTTCTGTTCGCCATGGCCTTTATCGCCTACTCCTTATATGTACTTTGGTTCCTGCCCGTTTACGACAGGCTTCACCGCTCCGCAAAACCCCTTGCACGAAAGATCAAAGAAATTGCGGACGACCAACCCCTTTACAGACTCGGCTCCTTTGACGCCGCCCTGGAGTACTACCTGGGAAGACTGTACATCCCCAAGGTAGAGGGCCCGAAAGATCTAGAACGCCTCCTCCAAAAACCACCAAGCAAAAAGTTCTTTATCATAACCCGCGAGAGAAACTGGAAGAAACTCCCTCCAGTTGTTAAATCTAAACTTTCCATAGCGTTAAAAATGAGAAACAGGGATAAGCTCTTCCTGCTTCTGCGCTCTAAACAATCCTAGTGCTTCTTGCTTTTGTGCAGTTTGTTAAGTATACTGCACAAAAATCCAGACATTTGTGCAGTATGAATATAAAAGAGATCATAATCTCCCAAAAGGAGGAGCGAGATTATCTTTTGGCTCAGAACTATGTTCCGCGTGAAGGGCTCCCTTTGGCAAGGGAATCTCTAAAGAACGACCTTATCAAGGTCATAATTGGACCACGAAGAGCCGGAAAGTCCGTTTTTGCCCTTCAAATGTTAAAGGGCTTGAACTTTGCTTATCTGAACTTTGATGATGAGCGTCTCCTCAGGATAAAAGACTACGACAAGATTTTGAAAACCTTGCGGGAGATATATGGAGAAACTCCTTACTGCCTTTTTGATGAAATTCAAAACCTAGAGGCCTGGGAGCTTTGGGTCAACCGACTCCAACGCCGAGGATTAAGA
>JALVZS010000176.1:5285-7039 GCA_027022065.1 bacterium | reverse complement strand
AGTTTACTGAAATGGTTGTAGATAACATCCATGTTTGCCGTCACAACTGCATTGTAGGCTTTTACCGATGCCTCGTAAGCGGCATTGATAGAAACCGACACATCAGAGGTTGCTCCCGTAAAAGAGCCTCTCCACCTCCAGAAGGCCCCTGTGGAGATCCCACAGCCTCTCGTTCCATCCCTTCCTCAAAAGCCCGTTCAGCTTCTTCCTCACCAGAAAGAGGAATATTGAAAAAGTGGTCTCCTGGCTCCACACCTCCTCCATGGCCAGAAGCTTCAACGACGGATTCTTCAAGAGGGTCTCTGCAGCCCTCTTTGCCGTCTCTATCTGTGAAGGCATTACACTCGCGAACCTTAAAGTGCCTGCCTCTGCGCAGAACCTTTTTACCTCTTCTGGAACGCCTATCCTTTCGCATACCTCCTCAACCTCCTGCCTGCTAAGGGGATGAAACCTAACAATCTGACACCTTGAAACGATGGTTGGAAGAAGCTTTGACTGCTCAGAGGTTACCAGTATAAAGAGGGTGCCCTCAGGGGGCTCTTCAAGCGTTTTTAAAAGGGCATTGGCAGCCTCTGGCCTCATAAGATGGGCGTCATCCAGAACAGCAACCTTTCTTTCTCCCTCCATAGGCGCCATAAAGGCCCAGTCTCTAAGCTCCCTTATCTGCTCAATCAGTATTCCCCCACCTTTACCCTTAGGCGCCTCAAGGCGAAAGTCCGGATGCAAACCCTCAAGCACCCTTTTGCAATCCCTACAGGATAAGCACCCTCCCTTCTTGCACAAAAAGTAAGAAGCTGCCACATGGGCCACCCTCTTTTTTCCTATTCCCTCCCTTCCCACAAAAAGCAGAGCGTGGGGAAACTTTGACCCTGTAAGAAGCCTTTTAAGAAGCTCCAAAACACGCTTATGCCCCACCACATAGCTCATTCTGGAGGTATCCTCTCAACCCCTAGATAGGGCACAAGGGCCTTGGGAATAAGAACAGAGCCATCCTCCTGCTGGTAGTTCTCAAGAATAGCGACCATAGTCCTTCCCACCGCTATGCCGGAACCGTTAAGCGTGTGGACAAAGCGCTTCTTACCTCCACCTTTCGGCTTGTACCTTATGTTCGCACGCCTTGCTTGAAAGTCCTCACAGTTGCTACAAGAGGAAATCTCCCTGTATGTGTTCTGGGAAGGGATCCACACTTCTATATCGTAGGTCTTAGAGGCGGAAAACCCCAGATCTCCAGTGCAAAGCTCCACCACCCTGTAGGGAAGGCCCAAAAGCTGTAGCACCTCCTCCGCATCCCTCACAAGCTTCTCCAGCTCCTCGTAGGAGGTTTCAGGCGTGGTGAACTTCACCAGCTCAACCTTGCTGAACTGATGCTGCCTTATAATGCCCCTAACATCCCTTCCATGGGAGCCCGCCTCCCTTCTGAAACATGGAGTAAAGGCGGTGTAGTATATGGGAAGGTCCTCCTCCCTCAAGGTCTCTTCTCTATGCAGGTTAACAAGAGGAACCTCCGCCGTGGGAATGAGAAACATGTCGTCCCTCTCAATGCGGTAGAGATCATCCTCAAACTTGGGAAGCTGCCCAGTTCCAAACATAACCTCCCTTCTCACAATGGAGGGAGGCCACACCTCAATGTACCCGTGCTTTTTTGTGTGAAGGTCCAGCATGAAGTTTATCAAAGCCCTTTCCAGCTTGGCTCCCCACCCCTTTAAAACCACAAAGCGGGAACCAGAAAGCTTAGCAGCCCTTTCAAAATCAAG
>JALVZS010000176.1:0-5275 GCA_027022065.1 bacterium | reverse complement strand
CTCCCCTGTCTCCCAGTGGGGCTTGGGCTCAAAATCAAATTCCCTGGGCTCGCCCCACATCCTAACAACGACATTGTCCTCCTCAGATTCCCCCACGGGGACAGAATCGTGCACAAGGTTGGGAATCCTAGAAAGGAAATCGTAAAGCCTATCGGTAAGCTCTTTGGCCTTGGCATCAAGCTCTTCTATCCTCTCATCCAACGCCTTTGACCTTTCCACAAGCTCCGAAACATCCTCCCCGGCGCGCTTCTTTATCCCTATCTCTTTGGAAATACGGTTCTTCTCATGCTTTAAAGCCTCAACCTCCTGTATAGTGCGTCTTCTCTCCTCATCAATGCGCTTAAACTCATTAAAGTCCAGCTCTACACCTCTGAGCCTTGTCTTCTCCATAACGAGATCCAAGTTTTTCCTCACGAAGTTGAGATCCAGCATAACTACCTCCCCTCAAACAGTAATCCATCCTTCATCATATAGACCCTATCCGTCTGTTTAGCCAGCTCCTCATCGTGTGTTGCTATTATAAAAGCAATATTTCTTTCTCTATTTATCTCCCTCATTATCCCTGCAATAACGCTTCCAGTCTTTTTGTCCAAATTTCCTGTGGGCTCATCCGCTATAACCAGCTTCGGCTCCTTAACCAAAGCCCTGGCAAGGGCAACTCTTTGCTGCTCCCCTCCGGAAAGCTCCCCAGGCCTGTGATCCAGCCTATTCCCAAGTCCCATGGCTTCAAGCATCTCCCTCGCCCGCTCAAACGCCTCCTCTTCCTCCATGCCCCCCACAAGGCAGGGTATAGCCACATTCTCAATAGCGGAAAACTCAGGTAAAAGATAGTGGTACTGAAAGACAAACCCTATCATCTCATTCCTTATTACGGCCCTCTCATCCTCAGCAGATGGAACGGGCCTTTCCTCAAAAAGCACCTCTCCCTCGGTTGGGGTATCCAAAAGCCCTATAATGTGCAAAAATGTACTCTTTCCCACACCCGAAGGCCCCATAATGCTCACAAAATCCCCTTCAGAAAGCCCAAAGTCTATACCCTTTAAAACCTCCACCTCCACGTTGTCCACCCTATAGCTTTTCCTCAGCCCTTTCACTCTCAAAAGCATCCATCATCTCCAGTATGGACTTTATCTCACCCTTTATACCCCTAAGTATTTTAAGAAATCCCCTCTCCTCGTCAGAAAGCCCTTCCTCAAACCTCCGCTTAACTCCTTCAGGCGTCATACCCTTTTCCAAAAGCTCCTTTATCTTCAGTATTATTTCCACATCCCTTTTGGAGTAGAGCCTGTAGCCCTTCCTCTTTATAGGCCTCAACATGGGAAACTCCTTCTCCCACTGCCTCAGCACCCTTCTGGGAACACCCGTGAGCTTGGCCACCTCCCCTATGCGCATGTAGTCTTTATCCATAGACTCCTCCAGTTTGACTGGTGCCGCTTTATAATATAAGAATTTTCAAGTCATGGGAAGCAGAATACTCATCAACGTAGATCTCAAGGAAACCCGTGTGGCCATAACGGAAGAATACGGCTTAGCCGAGATATACATAGAGAGAAAGACGGAAAAGACTATTGCGGGAAATATATACAAAGGGCGTGTGGTAAAGGTCCTGCCGGGCATGAACGCTGCCTTCGTGGACATAGGCATAGGAAGGGCGGGTTTCCTCTACGTGAGCGAGGTTTCACCGGTGGAGCTGTTTGAGGAGTTCTCGGATCTAGTTGAAAACGGCAACATCCCAAGAAAAGTGCCCAAAGGCGTGCCCATAGGAGACCTTCTGCAGGAAGGGCAGGAGATTATCGTTCAAGTGGCTAAAGAACCCCTGGGGACAAAGGGACCAAGGCTCACCTCCCACATAACGCTTCCCGGAAGATACCTCATCATAATGCCCACCATGACTCACATAGGAGTGTCCCACAGGATCACAGATCCCGATGAGAGAAAGAGGCTAAAGGAGATAGTAAACAAAATTAGGCCACAGCAGTTTGGCTTCATTGTTAGGACGGTGAGCGAGGGAAAAAGTGAAGAGGAGCTTGCCTCTGACATGGAGTATCTTATAAACCTCTGGGAAAGCATAAAGAAAAAAGCGGAAAAAGCATCTGCACCTAAGCTGCTCTACGCAGACCTTGAGCTTCCGGAAAGGGCCCTCAGGGACTTCTTCACCTCGGACACCGAAGAGGTAATAATAGACGACGAGGAAGCATACCAGAGGTGCAGGGCCTTTGCCGAAGACTATGTACCGAAGGCCTTAAACAGGCTTAAGCTTTACAAGGATCCCATACCTCTATTCAGCAGGTTCAACGTGGAGGAGGAGATAAAAAAGGCCCTAGACAAAAAGGTGTGGCTCAAATCGGGCGGATACATTGTCATAGAGGAAACCGAGGCTCTTACAGCCATTGATGTGAACACGGGCAAGTTCGTGGGAAGGAGCAACCTTGAGGAAACCATATTCCAGACCAATCTAGAAGCCGCAAGGGAAATAGCCCACCAGATAAGGCTGAGAAACATCGGTGGAATAATCATCATAGACTTCATTGATATGGAGGACGAAGAGCACAAAGAGGAGGTTCTAAGGGTCCTGAAAGAATCCCTGAAAAAGGACAGATTTCCATCAAACATACAGGGCTTTACTGAGCTGGGACTGGTGATAATGACGCGAAAGAGGGTAAAAGAAAGCCTCATCAAAACCATATGCGATACCTGCCCCTACTGCCAGGGAAGAGGCCTGGTCAAGCCTCCCAGAACAGTCTGCTACGATATATTCAGAGAAATACGAAAGGTTAAGGCGTTTAACCCCTCCAAAAACCTGTTCCTTGTTGAGGTAAACCCTAAGGTGGCAAAGCACATGATAGAGGAAGAGCACGAGTGCATAGAGGAACTTGAAAGAAGGCTGAACATAAAGATAAGGGTGCAGGAGGTACCCAACTACCATCAGGAGCAATTTAAGGTGAGGGCTCTGCTATGCTAGACTTCATAAAAGATACGGTAAGAAAAGCGGGGAAGAGGCTGCTTATAAGGTATCTGGAGCTCCTTGAGGGAAAGGATGTGGGCATAAGGGAAAAGGCAAAAAGCGACTTTGTTACAAAGGTGGATGTGGAGATTGAAAACTACATAAAAGAGCTCCTTGAGCCTGCCCGCATTCCTGTTGTCGGCGAGGAAACCGCAAAAGGCTCCCGACGTGAACAAGGCTTCTGAGTTGACCCCATAGACGGAACAAGAAACTTCATGAGAGGAAATCCCCACTTCGCCATAAACATCGCCTACTTCAAAAAAGGAAAGGTCCTCTGCGGTGTCACATACGACCCTGTGAAAAAGGAGATGTTCTTCGCTGAAAAGGGAAAAGGAGCGTTTCTCAACGGAGAGAGAATAAAAGTTTCTCAAAATAGGGAGCTTTCAAAAGGCATAGTGGGCATAGGACTCCCCTACAGGGGAAAGGAGCTTATAGAGGAGCAGACCCGCATATACAAAACCCTATTCCTAAACGGCTGCGCCACAAGACACACCGGTTCTGCTGCATTGGATTTGGCATATGTGGCGTGCGGAAGATACGACGGGATTATATATTTTTACCTATCCCCCTGGGATGTGGCAAGCGGCATACTTTTTGTGGAAGAAGCGGGAGGAAAGGTGGAAGGCGTAATGGGAAAAAGGCCCATTGAGGGCTGGCTGTTTGCCACAAACGGTGTTATTCACGAGACCCTCAAGGACATATTAAATCCATGCTTAAAGGGAGGTATAGGATGAACAAAGAGCGCATCATTGAAATCTTGAACAAGGCCATTGAAAGGGAAATAGGAGCAGTTTTCCAGTACATGGGACAGCACTACAGGTTCCCCAAGGACACTCACCCCATAGCAAGAGAGCTACTTGAAAGAATAGCCGTTGAGGAGATGAAGCACATTGAAAAGTTCGCCAAAAGGATAGTGGAGCTGGGCGGGCAGGAAACCGTAACCTCTGGAAACGTTAGATGGGAGAAGGATTTTGAGTCTATGCTCAACGCAGACATAGAAGTGGAAGACGAGGCCATAGCCATGTATCAGGAGCACATAAAGATCTGCGAGGAGGAGAAGGACGAAAAGACCAAGGCCATTTACGAAACAATTCTGGAGGACGAGATAAGGCACAAAAAGCTCTTCAATCTGCTTAAGGAGATTATAAAAATAGGAGGCTAGCCCCAATTTGCCGCATATAGTAAAGGAGCTTCTCCTTCTCGCCTTAGGGTCTATACTTTTGTCCGCAGGAGCAAACTACTTCATTGAGGGAGCATCCCTAATTGCAGCAAGGCTGGGAGTAAGCCAGCTATCAATAGGTGTTACCCTCGTTGCTTTGGGCACATCCCTTCCAGAGTTCTTTGTAAGTTTGGTGGCACTGCTTAAGGGAAGCTGCGACATCTCCATAGGAAATGTTGTGGGAAGCAACATATGCAACATAGGCTTAATCTTGGGAACCGCAGCCATACTGAAGCCTGTTAGCATCCCTAAAAGCCTAAAGCAATTTGAGCTTCCCATGTTCCTTGTATCGGCTGCTCTGCTCTATCTGTTCTGCCTAAACATGAGGATTGGCACTTTGGAAGGACTTATCTACCTTGCCCTACTTGTGGTATTCACAGCCCGATACACAATGGAAAAAAGATATGTTGAAGCAGAGGCACCAAAAACCTCTCTGCCCATAAGCCTTTTAATGACAGCAGGAGGACTCACAGCTCTGATACTCGGCTCCAACATCTTCACCGAATCTGCCATAGAGATAGCCAGGATCCTCGGAGTAAGCCAGCTAGTAATAGGACTAACACTTGTGGCCCTAGGCACATCCTTACCAGAGCTTGCATCTACAGTGGCAGCCACCCTAAAGGGCAAAAGCGACATAGCCATAGGAAATGTGATAGGAAGCAACATAATAAATCTGATATTTATCTTAGGAACTATCTGCACCATAAAGCCCTTAAAAACCAGGGCAGAAATAGTTAAGCTGGACATACCGTTTATGCTTCTGCTAAGTGCATTTGTAGCCCTCTTGACCTTCAAAGGCAGAGTGTCCCGCCTAGCTGGACTTATCCTTCTGGGTCTCTATATTATCTACATAGGCCTTTTATACACACACTGCAGAGTATAAAATGGAAAGCAATGTTAGAAGAAAAGCTCTTTTCCTCCTTTTGTCTTTCGTCCTGCACCTGTTTTTGTTTCTTTTCTCAAACAAGATCCCCAATCTAGAAAAACCCTTCTGGCAGCTTTTAAAGAAGCACAAGAAAAAAGAACGCATAGTTTACGTAAAGATACTAAAC
>JALVZS010000175.1 GCA_027022065.1 bacterium | reverse complement strand
TTAATGCTGTTTCCTGAAGTGTGTTCTTGTAGGCAAGGTAATAAACCTTTACAGGTTCTGTCTGTCCTATCCTCCAGCTTCTTCTGGAAGCTTGACGTAACGTGAAAATGCTGTATCCAGTCTGGAAAAACACTATTGTTGGAAAGTCTACCAGGTCTAAACCTGTCTGTACCAGCCTTGGATTAGTTATCAGAACATCAATGTCTTCGTATTGCAACTTTTGTTTTAGCCAGGCTTCCCTTCGTTCAGGTCTTGGATGGTTCGCCCTCAATACTGCTGCTTTTATCCCGTGCTGAATAAGTAGCTGTTGAAGGATAGGAGTGATGTCTCTGTTGCCTGTGAATTCTACGTAAACGAGTACCTTTCTGCCAGCTTCTTTTTCGTTTTTGCATATTTCAATAAGTTTTTCTTCTTTCGGCAGAATATTTGCTTCAACCGGTATAGCGTGTGCTATTATCCTGCCATCGGAACTTTTTACCACTTCTTCTTCTCTGCATCCGTCAGGGTAAGAGAGAAGCGGGATAACGAGTTTACCGATTGCCCCGCGAACTCCTTTGGCAAGCAGTTGACTGAGCGCTTCTTTTAGATCCGCTTCTAAATCATCGTATTCTCGTCTTTGCTCTGGAAGCATATCTACTGTTTCCACGTGTTCCGAGTATTCAGGCAAGTTGAGTCCCAAGTCTGACAATTTCATGAATACCGTTGAATCCAAAAGGAAGTCTGTGAGCAATCTTGGCGATACTCCCGGTTTTTCTCTTGTGCTTATCTTTTTTCGAGTACCACCTATGCTTTGGCTATTGTAGTCTCCATATTCCCTGTAAACTTCTTCTAAAACTCCATAACGATAGACAAACCCTTGAACGTTGGTGAATTTGCCAAATTCCTTTGCCATCTTTTGCGGTATCATGCGCCATAGCAGGTAGTACAGGTTGCTTGCATATCCGCCCATCAGGGTACCCGTTAAAGCCAAGGTTCTTTTGCTTGCCTGACAGAGCAGCCCAAAAGCCCTTCCCTGTGCGGTGCTCCCGCTCTTCAGCTCATGCACTTCGTCAGCAATGAATAAGTCAAATGTGTTTTTGAGGTACTTCTTGATGAACAGGGCTTTCGGGTACCTTCTGGGTTCTCCAGCCTGCCATAGAGGTTCACCGCAGCTGGAGCATTTCATTTTTTTCCTGGCTACTATAGTTTTCAGTTCTTCTGTATCCCTGTCTGTTTCTATGTGTTCTCCACAGGAAGGACATCTAACAGTTTCATAACGGCTTCCTTCAAAGATTACCTCTACGGCAGGTTGCAAGCTATAGCTGAGTTTGGCTCTTTCTTTTCCCAGGATATAGATTTCCATGGTGTCCTGAGACAATGAGGAGGCTCTATTTTTCCTTAACTCAAACAGTTCCTTCAGTGATCTTCCGTTCAGGTTTACTACTTTGACGTTTGGAATGGTCATTTTCGCTTCCCTTGCCCACTTTTCTACCAGATGCCCAGGGCACATGACCAGTACTCTCCGGGCTCCCAGTAAGTATGCTGTGGCAAGAGCCATTATGGTCTTTCCCGTGCCCATTTCGGCACACAGGAAAAGACCCTTTTTCTTTTCTTCCAAGAAGCCTTTAGCAAGAGCCAGGACTGCATCCTGCTGAGCAGGATACAGCTTCCTGATAAGTTGATTCAGCTTTTCAGCTCTCTGTTTATCCTTTTCATCTTTTGCGTCCTTGTTGTAAACGGGTAAGAGCTGCCTTTTAACCTTTTCCTTTAACTCTTCACCAAAGTAGTTGAGGAAGGTCTTGAGATCCATTTTCATTTTTACACCTCCTATTTTTTGTTTCAGACGTTTAGTTAAGTTTTTGGTTAATTAAGCTATCTTTTTTATAAGGTCTTCTAAGTCCGAATCATGGGGAATGATTACCCTGACTGCTTTTTCATCAGTTCCGTAGGTGATAAGTTCATCTAAGTGTTCGTTGCTCAAAAGCCAGTGGTAGATTTCTTCTGCCCATTCCTGGATTAAAGGTACATCCGTGTACCTGTCTACGATTTTGAAGATTTTATTTATTTTCTCTTCTTCTGTTCTGTAGAAGGCTACCGTTTTGAAGAAT
>JALVZS010000174.1 GCA_027022065.1 bacterium | reverse complement strand
CAGTAGCCTCTACCATCTTTGCCACATCATCCCAAAGGCTCTTCCGCCTACAAAGCCTGCAGGAAAATGTGGGTAGGCTGATGTACGGATACTTCTGGGCAGCCACAAGAGACACCACCTACGGCACTCCCAAGATTGACATCAAAAAGGATAGGGAAACCTTGACCATAGAGGTGCTCAACGGAACAGGAGAAACCACAGAGGAAAGCTACGAAGCGGATGTAGAAAAGCTGACCTTCTCAGACTGTCCCAAGTGTCCTTCCGTGATAGTCAAAATAACCCTAGGAGAGAGAAAGGAGTGAAAATAGGTCTTTTGGTGTACAGAGATGGAAAACTGGAAAAGGTGCTTTCCTCGGAGCCTGTGTCCGAATACATAGTGGTCATTCCCAGAGAAAACCTCTATGTGGACAAAATCAGCATGCCAAAGGTAGCTGTGGAAAACGGCAATGAAGCCGTCCAGTATCAGGCAGAGCGCATATTCGGCGAGGAAGACCTGAAGGCTTCCCACCTCATAGTGGAAGAAGAAAGCGAAAAGGTGGAGGTGCTGATAATAGCTGTAAAAAGCAGCGTGTTGGCCGAAATAGAACAGCAGGCAGCCGCTATGGATCTTTCAGTAAGAGGGGTAACACTAGCAACGCTGGCCTACATGGAAAAGTGCTCCATGGAGCAAGGAGTAATATGGACAAGGTGGGAAAGTGGTGTTGAAGCAGCCGAGATAGAAGGTGGAGAAGTGAGAAACATCTTCTTCGTTTCCCACTCCCACTGGGAAAAAGTCAGAAGCGTCCTGGGAAAAGAAGCTAAGGAGTTTGCCCTATCTGACATATCCACTCTCTCCTCTCCTCCTCTTTTGCTATTTAAAGTAAAAACCAAAAAGGCAAAGAGGGGGCTCAACATCCCTCTAGCCGTTGGAATACTCCTTTTGATAGGGCTTTCTGCCCTGTTTGCCTCTATGCTGACCAGTCTAAACGCTGAAAAGAAAAGGCTGTCCCTGCTGCAGAGGAAGCAGAAAAGCTACATGAAGGTAGTCAATGAGCTCTCCAAGCTCAAGGAAGAAAAGAAAAAGCTACAGCAGCAGCTTGATTTAATAAGTAAAAACACAAAAGGCATCAGCCTCATAAGGGCAATTGCCAGGATATCAGACGTGCTTCCCAAAGGCACACTCATAGGAAGGCTTTACATAACCGGCAAAAAGGTTAGGCTCATGGGTTATTCCACTTCGGCTTCCCAGGTAATAGAAAAACTGGGGAAGTCCAAGTATGTAAAGAATCTCAAGATAGAAGCTACACCGTACAAAAGGAGATTTGGTCCGTTTAAGGACATGGAAACATTCACAGTATCCATGGAGCTGGAATATTGAGCATTAATAAGATACCCAAAAACATCCAGCCGTACATTAACCTTCTGCTGGAAAACAAAACAGTTGTAACCGTATACGCCTTGTGCTTAGTTTTAATCTTTCTAGACATCTATCTTTATACACAAAAAGTTCAAGTATCTAAATCCATTTCCGATCTTCAGTTCAGCCTAAAAAGGCTGGAAAGGTACGCAAAGCAGAAGCAAGAGGTGGAAAAAGAGCTGATAAAGCTTCAATCACAGCTAAAAAGCATAAGCAGCAAGTGGATGACCGCCCAGTCTGATGCCTTGATATTTGCCAAGGTTCAAACCTTACTGAACGAGGTGTGCAAAAGACACAATCTAACCTTGAGCGACACCAGCATATCAACCACAACAACCATATATGACCACATAAAGAAAACCAGAATGATGTTCAGAGTGAAAGGACCTACGCCCAACGTGATAAGGTTCATTGAAGACTTTGAACAGGTTGCTAAGTCCTTCGGCATGTATATCCAGGAGGCTTCAGTATATATAGAGCGCTACTATAGGCGCCAAAAAAACGTCACCCTCTGTGCCTTCTTCAGAATGTCCATTATTTGGAAGGAAGGAGCGGAGTCATGAGGAAGTTCCTGCTTCTTTTAATCAC
This sequence comes from bacterium, assembly GCA_027022065.1. Lineage (GTDB taxonomy): Bacteria > Thermosulfidibacterota > Thermosulfidibacteria > Thermosulfidibacterales > Thermosulfidibacteraceae > JALVZS01. The sequence continues at coordinate 5,110 of JALVZS010000174.1, read as the reverse complement.
AGCGGGGCTAGCACTCGCATCCTGCTCTGGCGGTAAGTTTGCACTAGCCCCCGAAAGGGTCCACGTTATACCTCCTAAGGTTCTCAAGAAAAAGGCCCAAGGCAAAGAGAAAAAGATAGAGGTGACCAAGCAAACGCAACAGAAAAAAACCGCAGTTGTCTACTCCTCAAGCGGAAAGGAAATAGACATCGTATACGGGGGAGCGAGATCCTACAGGGGTAAAGTTTACAAGCTGTCTGTGGCCTACGACAACATTCCCACCTACGACTTTATAATAAATGTACTCAAAAACACCCTACACAAAAATGTTGTGATTGAAACAAAAATATCAGGAAACATCACAGTTATACTAGACGGGAGCTTCTACGAAGACGAACTGCTAAACATAGTTAAGCAGATACTGAACAACCAAGGACTTACAGTAATTCGCCAGGGCAAAAGCATAATAGTTAAAAGGGCCAGAAGCTATCCAAGATTCTCCCTAAGCAGGGAAGCAGCCTTCTGGATATACAAGCCCAAGTACATAGGGGCAGCAAGCGCCTACCAGGTGGCATTTGAACTCCTTAGCCAGGAGGGCCGTGCCAAGATAGTGGAAAGAAACATCCTCCTAATAATAGACAAGCGGCACAATGTGATAAGCATAAGAAGGCTCATAAAACTAATAGACACAGAAACCATGGCCGGAAACAACATAAAGATTTTCAAGCTGAACAACTCAGAACCCAGCGATGTAAGCAAGAACATAACACAAATACTTAGAGCAATGAAAATCTCCCCCATGAACTACTCCCTAATACCTATAGACAGGCTAAGCTTTCTCGTTGCCGTAACCTCATCCCTTGAGCTCATGAACCGCGTGACGGATCTAGTTAAAATCATGGACTCCGCCCAGAACAAGGAAAAGAAAAATATCTACATATATAAGGTTCAGTACGTAAAAGTTGACAAGCTGGCAAAGATCCTCAAGGAGCTCCTCTCCGGCAGAGGAGCTATAGAGGCAAAGCCCAAGAAAGGCCAGAAGACAAAAACCCCTGTCATCGTCACATCCAACGTAGTTATCGTTCCCGATGAGGTGAACAATGCCTTAATAATCCAGGCAACCCAGGAAGACTACGACAGAATAAAGCCCATCATCGCATCCGTGGATGTTATGCCCAGACAGGTCCTAATAGAGGTGCTAATAGCAGAAATAACACTAGACAAACAGTTTGAAAACGGAATAGAGTGGTGGCTTAAAGTCAAGGGTAATAAGTACACCGCCCAGGCTACCGTAAGCTACGGGCTTGCAGGAAGCAGAGAAAAGCTCTTCGGACTAACCTACTACGGGATAAACCCGGACAATTACTGGAACTTCCTCTATTTCCTCGCAACCAAGACGAATCTAACTGTGCTCTCCTCACCGCACATATTAGTAAGAGACAACCAGGAAGCCTCCATTGAGGTAGGTAAGGAGGTTCCAATACTAACCACGGAAACAGTAGGCTCCATACAGATCCAGGGAACAGCAGCCATAGACAGAAGGATAGAGTATAGGGACGTGGGTATAATACTCAGGGTGAAACCCCACATAAGCGAAGAGGGCTTCGTAACCCTGGAAATAAGCCAGGAAAGCAGCTCGGCGGAGAAGAACACGGTGTCAGGAATAGACTCACCTGTCATCCTCACGAGGAAGATTAAAACCACTCTAATGGTCCAAGACGAGCACACCATTATACTGGGGGGAATAATAGACAGAAGGAACAACACCGTTAAAAAGAAGGTTCCCCTTCTGGGAGACATCCCACTTTTGGGAAAGCTCTTCTCCTACGAATCCACAGAAAGGTCCCGTACAGAGCTTATAGTCATGATAACCCCCCACGTAATAACCTCTGTCAAGCAGGCAGACATCATCTCCAGCATGTTTGAGCAAAAGCTTAAGAAGCTCATCAAAAAGCAGCATGAAAGCAAATAACGGCTTCACCTTAATAGAATTGCTTGTGGTGCTGATAATACTGTCCCTGGTAACCTCCATCTCCCTCAGGTGGATAAGAAGCATAGAGGTTAATCAGATAAGAAGAAGGGTGCTGTTCATAAGAATGCTTATAAGCAACCTCTGCATGGAAAGCATTGTAGACAACAAGGACAGCTCCATATCAATAGAGGCGAACTGCCGCAAGATAACGCTTGTATCGGGAAGTAAAAGATGGGAAGTTAAGTTTCCTTCAAAGACAAGATGCTACCTGAACACCAACAACACTGAGCCCGTAGAGATATGCGAAAACGAAACCATACCCCTTCCCTGCCAGAACACACCTCTAGAACTCACTATCTCTTACAAAAACATTTCCTACACGATAAATCTGTCTTACAACCCCTTCTCAAACAGCACAAATGAGAGCTTTTCTGAATAAATACAGACTCTTTCTAAACCTCTCCCTCTACTTCATGAAAAGAGAGATAAAGTTCCGCATAGCAGGAAGCATAGGCGGTATCTTCTGGAGCTTCGCACAGCCCATAATGATGGCAGCAATTTTCATCTTTTTGTTCTCCCTGGTTCTGAAAGTAAAAATAGGCAGGATCTACTCAACATCCTCTTTTACCCTCTTCATGCTCACAGGATTTATCCCATGGGCTCAGTTCCAAGAAGCAATAATGAGAAGCTCCACAGCTATGATAGAAAATAGAGAATCAATAAAGAAAGTCTACTTCCCCCCAGGGACCATCATTGTAGGAATTTCTCTAGCAATTTCCCTGATATACCTGATCCCTTTCATCTTGCTAGTCGCGTATTGTCTTACCAAACTTTGGCTGGACAAGATACTGATCCTTCACACAATACCGCTTGTCCTCTCAGAAATCGCCCTAGTCCACCTCATGCTGATTGTTTTCTCCTTAGGACTAGGAGCCATAGTCTCATCCATATCCGTATACCTCAGGGACACCATACAGATACTGCCCATACTGCTTCAGGTATGGTTCTACATAACGCCCATAGTCTACCCCCCAACAATGATACCCCAGAAGTTCAGGCTCTTGCTCAACCTAAACCCCTGGAACACTATACTAAGTGCCTACAGAGAGCTGATGCTCAACGGCCAACCTGTCAGCGTGGAGCGAATTTCTCTGATAGCACTCACATCAATTCTAGCCTTCATGATAGGAACCAAAATCTTCCGCTACCTAAAAGACGGTTTCCCAGACGTGCTTTAGCGGTAAGGCAAGGTGTGAAAGACAGACTCCTCACCGTAGGCTTTTGCAAAAACACAGACCTCATTCCAAGGAAGCCGATACGAAGGATAGAACAAGGACACAAAACCTTCTCCAAGATATCCCGCTAAAGCTATAACCGGCAAAGCGTTTATTTCGCTCCACTTCTGCATCTTACTGCTATCATCAGCAAAAGCAAACTTTACAACATCCTTATCCGGCGAGGCAAACAGAACCTCCAACCAGCCACTTGAGAACAGAAACGGATCAAATCCAAAATCCGTTCTTGCTATACTCAGTAGAGCTGTATTATCCCAAATACATGGATAGAAGGCGCACTTCTTTGCCTCCCCTTCATCCGAAATAGTCACTACGTCAAGTCCCTGAACCTCCAAAATCCCGTCATCCTGCCACACATACGATGTGTGTTCAGTCGCCACGCACTTGCCCGTGGTAGGATCGTAGGCCATCTGCTTAGTGGGGAAGAGCAAAAACATAAAAGGAACCATTTCTTGCAACCTGGTATAGTGAAACATTACTCTTTTCTTCGCCAAAGCTGCATCCAGCAAGTTAACATCACCCACATTATCCAAATACGCAGCCTCACTAGGAGTAGGCTTGTAATGCCCCCTAAGGTCTTTAAGGCTGTTATTCAAGGTCACAACATCATCACCTAGCATTACAAAGTCCTTAACAGCTACAGCTCTATATGATGCCACTCCGTAACCATTGACAAAAATATCTGCCCAACCAGATAAAGTCCCATCTTCCAGTTCTTTACTTATTACACCTTTCACAAACACGGGATTGTAATCGTAGAAACCCGAATGGGCATCAGCGGGAAAGATAATGCCAGAAAACCTTTTCGTCCCATTATCATCCACATAAGCCACATCGTTGTAAGTGTCCTTTGCACCAAAAAGCCAGTTAACAAACAGGTGCTCTTCGGTAAATCCATTGCTGGTCATAAGATAGTTGTAAGTATCCGTTGAATTACCCGGATTTACATAGTGGGTATCTACATACGCCAGAGCCACAACCTCAACATAACCAAACCTAGTATCAGATGCCGGATTCTTGGGCTTGGAGAAATCCACACTAAAAGGAGCACTGGAAGAAGCTACCTTCCCACCAGCCAGCACACTATCATCGTAGCTGACAAGCGAAACCTTTCCCCCATTTTTAACAATGTAGCCACTCCAGGCATCGTTGGGCAAAAGGTATATATAGAAACTCGCAAGAACCTCAGCACAAACGGCATCTTTCACGGCAACGTCCGCCACCACCGCAAACCTTTCGGATGTGTTCACCACAGAAATTCTCGCATAGCTACCCACAGAATCTGCATAAAATAAGGGGAAGAACAAAAGATCCCCTACTCCATCATAGGCAACCCGCACGTAGTTCTTACAGCTATTCGTAGAGCACCTAGCCATAGAATAGATGTCAAAACCCAAACACGAGGAACACAACCAGAAAAACCCGCATAATAGAATAATAAGCCTTGAACTTCTCATATTTCTAATCTACCAGCTACTGACTAAGCTTGCAATGGCGCACAATAACACATAAATTAAAGATCATGAGAAGGTTTATTTTACTAACAATATGTATACTGATACTAGCATCCAAATGTCACTCCCAAAACTGGCTAACTTACCTCAACAAATTAAGAACATTGACAGGGCTTAAAGCATTTCAAGAAAACCAGTTAATAGATAAAGCCGCAAGGAATCACGCTGTATATCTAGCCAAAAATCAAGTTATTGACCACTACGAAAATCCTTACAACCCCTGCTACACCGGTACAACTCCTGCGGACAGATTAAGATATGTAGGATACAATTATCTCACGGTAGGAGAAAACATATCTTACGGAGAGGACAATGCAACCTCCAGCATAGACGACCTTTTCTCAGCCATC
>JALVZS010000173.1 GCA_027022065.1 bacterium | reverse complement strand
ACATAAGGGTGGTGCCTATAGTAGCAGTGACTTCATCTGGAAGAAGAGTAGTTGTGACTGCTGAAACTGGAAGCTCCTATGCCAGTGAGGTAAAGCTTCTCATAGAAGCTCTGAACAATATTGAACCTGCATCCTTTCAAGGTGTGCATCTAATTGCGGACAAGTGCTATGACAGCATTGAAATCATAAGAAAGCTTAGAAAGCTCAAGATAAGGCCGGCCATAAGAGTAAAGGAGACCTTTAGGAAAGGGATAAAGCATCCACTGAGGAAAAGATCTAAGATCCTGTGGGAGAGGTTTGGAAACAGCAGGTATTTGATTGAGAGCATGTTTGGGACTGTAAAACTCAAAATAGGCTCTCATTTCAGTGTGAAGGATGAAGAGATAGCTCAGAAGATGGGATTGGCTGCATTTGTGCTGTATAACATGTACATCTGGGTTATCTTTATCTCTTGGCTACTTCTCTTTCAGGATCTACTGTTTCTGGAGTCCACCTGAGATTTTTCGAACAGCCTCACATCCTCTTGAGTTTTGTAAAAACTAAGGGTATAGTAGCCTTAAAGCATTTAAAATCACAAGGACATGCTCAGGGCTTTTTTAATATTTGTAATCATCACAGCTTGTTCCCCCGTCTTTGCAGGATACTTCCAGGTGGCCTCTTTTGAAAACGCCTCTTACGAGCAGATAGAGCAGCATTATAGATACCTAGCAAGAAGCGGTATAGAAACCCTCATTTACACCAATGGCCACTGGAAAAAGGTTATCGTTAAGCTTCCTGCTAAAGATTACTGCGACCTCCTTGGGCTGGAGTGTGTAAGAATAAATCCTTTGGACTTCCTGAAGCAGGGCTTTCACCTTGAGGGCAGGGTTAAGGCAGATGACCTAAACGAGATAAAAGAAATTAGTTTCGCACCCTCTCAGATAAAAATAAAGGGAGAAGAACCCCTAGAAGTCTCAAGGGCCGAAGTTAAAGGAAAAACCGCTTTCATCAAAATCTACAACTGCAGAAATGGTCTGTTTCTGGACAGAATAACTGCTCCTGAAAAGTCTATTGTAAAGTATCTGGAAATAAAGAAAAGCGGAAAGGACTTAGTCCTCTTGCTCCGGCTGAAAAGGAAGGCTTCTGTGTTTGCATATAAAGAAGGGAACAGCCTCAGACTAATCGTTACAGAAAAAGACTTTGTGTTATCACCTCTAAAGGACAAGCTCAAAGATGTTATTGATACTAGTGATATTGGAGCATCTGTAGCCCTTCACACAATACCTTTCGCATTTGGATATGTTTTGGCCCATAGCGTTGAAAACAAATTTTCAAAAATCGTCCTTTCAAAAGGGATATCCTACGCCATTGGGAAACTCAGCAAAAAGCTATTGGGAAAGCATCTCCTTAAACCTTAAGGCGTTATTGAACATATCGCTATTGTTGAAAAACACATAGCCCACTTTGCCTTTGCACAAAGAAGCCAGCTTTTCCAGCTCTTCATCAGAGTAAGAATACCTGTAAGTCCTTAAGTTCCCATGCATGCGGAAGTAAACTGTATCCTCTTTTTGGGAAGAAAGCTCTAGAAAGGGATCAGTCGCGTGGATAAGATTAAGCTTCAAGCAAAGCTCCCTAACCAAGGCCCCACTCCATTCCTTTCCCCTTGGCTCCCAGGCAAAAAGGCCTGCTCCTTTGTAATATTCAAAAAATCTACACATGGCTTCTATGTTATCGTCGGTGGGCTTAAAAGAAACAGGGGTTTGAAACAAAAATAGCCGTGCGCCTAAATCTTTAGCTCTTTCAAGAAACACCTCCATCTCTCTTTTCACAACATCGGTAAGCCTGAACCCACCGCAGTCCTTCCTTTCCTCCCCAAGGTGGCTCCTTCTGTAAGTGGGGCTATTTGGAAAGTGAGTGACGCACTGAGGCGCTTTAAGCACAAACTCAAAATCGTCAGGAGCAGCTTTTTTCCAGTTTTCCACCTGCTTCTCGGTCAAGGCCCTGTAAAAGGATTGCTGCACCTCCACCACATTAAAGAGCTTCATATACTTCCTGTAAGATACGGGAAAGCCACAGCAGCCTATCTTGATCATCCTAAGGTCTTTGAAAAGTTTCACAAGCATTGTTCTAAGC
>JALVZS010000172.1 GCA_027022065.1 bacterium | reverse complement strand
CCCCCACGGTGGGATTAAGATACTGGACAAAACCGCAAGAAGGGCAAAAAGGCCTCAATCCCCTTGACACATCACACCTAAGCTCTTTTCCGCAAAAAGGGCAGAACCTATAGTAGGGAAAGTATGTCTTCCTCAACGCCTAAATAACGCCCTCCTTCTTCAGCTCCTCAAGGTATTTCTGATCATACCCCAAAAGCTCTTTATACACCAAAATGTTATCCGCACCAACAGGCCTGCAGACCCACTTGAGTCTGGGAGGTGTTTCACTCATCTTGGCAGGAAGCCCCTGAATCAGCACTTCCCCGTAATCCTTGTCCTTGAACTTCACCAGTGCTCCCCTCTCGTACCAGTGATCAAACTTGGCGGTTTCATCTGGTCTCAGCACCTCTCCAGCCACCGTTACTCCAGGTCCCTTATAGCTCAACCATATGTTCAAAATCTCCTCGCGGGTATACCGCTTGGTAAACTTCTCTATCTCCCTGGTCATGGGTATGAAGTTTTTCGGATTGGTCCTGTCCTTTAAAGTGGGATATTTCTCAACGAGATCGGGCCTGTTTATGATGGAGCAAAGTGCCTGCCAGTTGGGATCCGCATATCCCGCTATGAACACCATGCCGTCCTTTGCCTGGAAGTAGCCGTAGGCATAGGCAGCAGGCTCAAAGTTGGCAACCCTGCCTATAATCCTACCTGTAAGGTGGTAGTAGTGGAGGGCGTAGTTGTTCATAGCCATCAGAGCCTCGGCAGGGCTTATGTCTATGTGCTGCCCCTCTCCCGTCATCTCCCTAAAGAGCAGGGCCGCCATGACGACAAATGCGGCCATGGCGCCGCCAGCGTAGTGGGCCATCCAGTTGCCCATCCTCGTAGGCACCCTGGTGTGTTCGGGAAACTCCTCATATTCCTCAGGAATTCCCACGCACCAGGCAAATCCGCTTCTTGCCTGATCCACCACATCGTAATCCAGTGTCTCCGGCACCTGCTTTTCCTCCGCCAGATACCCCTTTTCGCCGTATGTCTTTATGGAGCACATCACAAGGCGGCTGTTCAAAAGTCTTAGCTTGTCCCATCCCAGCTCCAGCTCATCTAGATAACCCGTGGGGAAGGTTTCAATGAGAACATCAGCCTTCTTAACCAGCTCCTCCAGTATCTCTCTGCCCTTTGAGTGCTCTATGTTCAAAGTAATGTGGTACTTGTTCCTGCCTTCAACTATGTAAGCTATTGAGGTTCCGTTTATCTTCAGCCCATAGGGAGCCATCTTTCTGGCAATGTCTCCCTCCGGAGGCTCAATTTTGATAACCCTTGCGCCGAACTCGGAAAGCAAAGAAGAAGCAAAAAGCCCAGCAAAACTACCGTAACTGAGATCCAAAACCACCAAATCCTTTAAGGCCTCAGGCTTCTTCTTAGACTTTCTGGGATCAGTTGCTTCCTTGACGAACTCCTTCCAATCCATGGCATACCTCCTTAGTAAAATAGCCCCTTCTTCCCATCCCAACCGGGAGGAGGTGCAGTTGCGGGAAAGTTTTCGTCCCACTTACCTATAACGCCCTCTCTGTAAAGCTCCTCAACCTCTTCTTCAGAATAGCCAAGGATCCTGCAAAGCACATGCTCGTTGTCAAAACCCACAGGCCTCATGGACCACTTCACCCTGCCAGGCGTTTTCTCCAGATTCGCCAGAGGATTGGGATAGGCAAGGTCATCCCAAAGAGGATCCACGAACTTCCAAACCGCCTTTCTGGAGTTGAAGTGGGCATCCTTATAGATATCCTCAGAGTTCATCACCCTGGAGGCGCTGAACCCGTGTTCCCTCGCCAATGTCTCTACTTCGGAAACAGTCTTGGTAAGGGCCCAGTCCTCTATCTTATCGTAGATTCTCTCTACATTGCTGAACCTCTTATCAAGCTCCACATACTCCTTCAGCTCATCGTCCCCCATGGCATCGCAAAGAGCCAGATACTCCTTTTCGGTAAAAGCCCCAATGGCAACAAAGCCGTCTTTGCACCTCGCTATGAGGGAAGGCACCACCGCCATGTCCCTGTTCCCTGTTCTCCCCCTGTTTTTCCCCGTAAGTCCCATGTATATCCACGTCCAGTCCATTGCCCTGATAAGCACCTCCGCCTGGGAAAGATCAATGAACTGCCCCTTTCCCGTCTTGCTCCTGTAGTATAGGGCAACCAGCGTAAGGTAAGCGGCCAAAGTTCCAGAAAGGAAATCCCCTATCCAGGCCTGAGACTTTAAGGCTATGGCATCGGGAAAGCCTGTTATCTCCGCAAGGCCCGTAACACCCTGGGCATAGGCGTCGTAGCTGGGTCTCTCGCTAAAAGGCCCCCAGGTGCCGAAGCCCTGCATGCTAACATAGATGAGGCTAGGGTTGATCTTGGTAAGCTGCCTGTAGCCGATTCCCCACTTATCAAAGGTCTCTGGCTTGAAGTTCTCCATGAGCACATCGCTTACCGCAACAAGCTCCTCAAATATCTTCTTGCCCTTGGGATGCCTCACATCCACCGCAATGAAGTACTTGTTGGCATTGGAGCACATCATCCCAGGAGATAGGCCCCTGGGAAAGGAACCTCCAGGAGAAACTGCCCTTATAAGAAGATCTCCGCTTCCGGGTATTTCTATGTGGATAACTTCAGCACCCATAAGTCCCAGAAGCGTGGCAGCCCAGGGCCCGTAAATGATCCTGGTAAAGCTTAAAACGCGGATGTTTTTTAACGCCTCCTGCTTCTTCGCAATATCAAACAGCTTTAGATCTATCATCTTGAACATCCCTCCACGTGAATTTGTAAAAGCTAAGGTTTAATATAGCTGCATATTGCTAGATTAGCAAAACGCTATTACACTAATTAAAGTCTAAAACCACAAAAAAGGAGGGGGTTATGGAGAAGCTATACATACTTTGGGCAAATCCCAGTTTTGAAACCCTTGACAAGATGGTGGCCATGTACAGCGTTAACTCGTTAAAGTACGGTTGGTGGGACGAGGTTGAAGTGATTATATGGGGTGAAACCACAAAATTAGTAGCCCAGGACGAAAGGTACAAGGAGGTAATAAAGCGCATGAAAGAGAACGGCGTTAAGATTTCGGCTTGCAAAGCATGTGCACAGTTGCTAAACTCTGAAGAAGCCCTTAAAGAGCTGGGAGTTGAGGTGATATACTGGGGAGAAAAACTTACCAAGCTTATCAAGTCCGGCGCTAAGATCCTTAGCGTTTAATAAAATAATGTTTAAAGGAGGGGGCCATGCGGAAGATTATTGCGATTATATTGTCAATCTGCTTTCTCGGCTCTGTGTCCTTCGCAAAGAAGGACACCATCAAGATAGGTGCAATCTATATCTTCTCTGGGTTTGCGGCCACATACGGACAGTTTGCAAAGCAGGGGCTGCTTCTTGCCGTGGATGAGATCAACAAATCTGGCGGCATCCTAGGAAAGAAGCTGGAGGTCTATTTTGAAGACTCCCATGCAAAGCCCGACATAGCCCTAAGAGCCATAAGGAAGCTGGTCTTTGAAAAGAAGGTGGACTTCCTTGTGGGATTTGACAGCAGCGGTGTGGCAAAAAGCGTGGTGTCCTACATAAAGGAGCTGAAGATCCCCACCATCATTACCCACGCAGCAACGCCCGATGTTACTGGCAAGCAGTGTAACAAGTACGTGTTTAGGGTAAGCGTCAACATCAACCAGAACGTAATGGCTGCTGCAAAGATTGCTGCAAAGACGAAGGCCGTGAAGTGGACCACCATAGGACCTGATTACGCCTTTGGACACCAGTCCTGGGAATACTTCCAAAAGTACCTCAAGCAGCTCAACCCCAAAGCCCAGTTTATGAAGACCGTGGCTTTTCCGAAGGTCGGGACGGAGGATTATACTCCTTACATAACCTCTATAATGGCTGCCAACCCCGATGGCGTGTTTATCTCACTGTGGTCCGGGGATCTAATAAACTTCGTGAAGCAGGCAAGAAAGATGGGCTTCTTTGACAAGGGCTATACAATCCTTATGTCTTTAGGCGCTGCCACCGAGGTGCTCTACGCCCTGAAGGATCAGATGCCCACAGGCATATGGGTGGGCACAAGATACTGGTTTTTAGCTAACGATTCTCCCGTAAACAGGCACTTTGTAGAGGCTTACAAGAAGAGGTACGGCGTCTATCCCAGCTACAACGCCCAAAACGCCTACGCTGCCATATACGCCCTGAAGTACGCCATTGAAAAGGCAAAGAGCACAGATAAGGAGAAGGTCATAAAAGCCCTTGAAGGGCTCACCTTTGAAGCTCCCGCTGGAAAGATCTACATAAGGCCTGGAGATCACCAGGCGATACTCAATGTAACATGGGGCAAGACCGCCTACGATCCACACTACCCCATAAGGATCCTCAAGCCCATGGTGATATTCAAGGGTGAGGAGGTAACACCTCCCGTTTCTGCTACCGGATGCAAGATGGAGTAGCATGAAAAAATGAGCGAAATCACGCTGATAAATCTTCTTAACGGGTTTTGCTATGGAATGCTTTTGTTCATAATTTCCATTGGATTAACGGTTATTTTCGGAGTCATGGGCGTTTTAAACTTCGCCCATGGCTCCTTTTACATGGTGGGAGCGTACCTTGCCCTTACCATCATAGAGAAGACCCACAGCTTCTGGCTGGCCCTTGTTCTGGCGCCTGTTTTGGTGGGAGTTCTCGGTACATTAACCGAGGTGCTTTTCCTCAGGCCCCTTTACGGAAGGGATGTTTCCTTTCAGCTTCTTCTTACCTTTGGCCTGCTTCTCATACTTGACGACGGTGTCAAGCTTATATGGGGAGCAGGATACCACAGTGTTGATGCACCAAGGCTTCTTTCTGGAACGGTGAATATATTTGGGACAAGCTATCCCATTTACAGCCTCTTTGTGGCGGCGGCAGGGCCCGTCGTGGCTCTTGTGCTGTGGCTTTTCTTCACCAAAAGCACATACGGCAAAATCATAAGGGCTGCCGCCATGGACAGGGAGATGGCGGATGCCTTGGGTATAAATGTTCCAGCGGTTTACACGGCGGTGTTTTTCTTAGGAAGCTTCTTGGCGGGAATGGCGGGTGTTCTTGCGGCACCTTTAAGGGCTATAGGGCCATCCATGGGAGACAAGATCATCATAGCCGCTTTCATTGTGGTTGTGGTGGGTGGACTGGGAAGCTTTCCCGGTGCCTTTTTAGGAGCGGTAATACTGGGACTTGTTGAGGCCTTTGGCGTTCAGTTCGTTCCCAAGATCCAGATGGCCCTTCCGTATATACTCCTTGCCGCCATACTGCTTCTAAGACCCAAAGGGCTTTTGGGAAGGGAAGGATGAAAAGGGCCTTTTACGCCCTCTTTTTGGTCTTTCTTTTTGTTTTTCCCTTTTTCTCCGGGATGTTTGCTCTGCTTTTTGCCACGGAAATACTGATACTTTCCATCTTCGCTTTGAGCTTCAACCTGCTTTTCGGGTACACCGGGCTTCTCTCCTTCGGCCATGCTGCCTTCTTTGGAATAGGAGGGTATGCAGCAGCCCTTCTGGCATACCACACTCACATGGGTTTCATCCCTATACTTTTGCTTTCAGCCGCTGTAGCTTTTTTCTCTGCCTGCATTATCGGCTTTTTCTGCGTGAGAAGGGACGAGATCTACTTTGCCATGCTCACCCTTGGCTTTGGTATGATGGTCTTCACCGTTGTGCATCAGTGGAGAAGCGTAACTGGAGGAAGTGATGGGTTATCTGGATTCAGTCTGCCAGAGCTTTCACTATTATTCACCAAGTTTTCAATATCACCACCAAAGACCTTCTACTTCCTCACACTGTTCTTCTTTTTAGCTACCCTGCTGTTTTTAAAGAGGCTTCTTGATTCTCCCTTTGGCTTAATAATACGCTCAATAAGGGAAAATCCTGAAAGGGCTGCTTTTATCGGGGTAAATGTGAATTTTTACCGATGGGTATCTTTCGTAATTGCGGGAACCTTAGCGGGAGTTGCAGGAGTCCTCTTTGTCTTCTACGATAGGATGGCGTCTCCCAGCATGGTTCACTGGACCATGTCCGCCCGTCCAGTGCTGATGACCATACTTGGTGGTGCAAGGAGCTTCTTCGGTCCTGTACTCGGAGCACTGGTGTTTTACATCTTGGAATACATAGTAACCCAGTTCACCGAAAACTGGATGATATTCTTGGGCTGCATACTTGTGCCCATAGTGATATTTTTCCCCGACGGCATACTGGGAAGCCTTGAGAGATGGATCGCCAGAAGGCGGAGCGGAGAATGACGCCTGTACTCAAGGTGGAAGGGCTTACAAAGTGCTTCGGAGACTTCTGTGCCGTTAAAAATGTCTCTTTAGAGGTTATGGAAGAAGAGATAGTTGCCCTCATAGGGCCCAACGGAGCAGGCAAGACCACCTTTTACAACGTGGTCACGGGAAGGTACAAGGCCACCTCAGGAAGGGTCATCTTCTGCGGAAAAGAAATCACCAATCTTCCTCCCCATAGGATCGTAAAGCTCGGACTTTCAAGGTCCTTTCAGATAACCAACATCTTTCTGGAAAACACGGTCCTTGAAAACATCCTTGCCCCCATTCTGATAAGGGAAGGCCTTGGGCTTTCCTTCCTTAAAAACCTCCACAAATGCAAAAAGCAGCTTGAGGAAGTTTACAATATCCTTGAGCTTATAGGGCTTTCCGACAAAGCAAATGTTCCTGCATCCCTTCTGGCCTACGGAGACAAAAGGGCCGTTGAGATAGGCATCGCCCTTGCCACAAAGCCCAAAATGGTGCTTCTTGACGAACCCACGGCAGGCATGACCCCTGTAGAAACGGACAGGATGATTTCGCTGATAAAAAAGCTCTTTGAGGAAACAAAAATCAGCTTTCTCATAACCGAGCACGACATGAGGGTGGTCTTTTCCATTGCAAAGAGGATCTTCGTGCTACATCAGGGAGAGCTTCTCGCGTCTGGAACCCCCGAGGAAATACGGGCCAACCCCAAGGTGAGGGAAGCCTATTTAGGAGGCTCTGTTGATGCTTGACATTAAAAACATCCACTCCTACTACGGAGAAAGCCACGTCCTTCAGGGACTGTCCCTTGAGGTGTCCAAAGGAGAAATCGTATGCCTTTTGGGAAGAAACGGCGCCGGCAAAAGCACCACCATGAAGAGCATAATGGGCATAGTTGTTCCGAGAGAGGGAAGTGTG
>JALVZS010000171.1:1447-7214 GCA_027022065.1 bacterium | reverse complement strand
TCCCTATAAGGTGGTTGTGCCTTCTCCAGTAGGAGAAAAGCTCGGCGGTATTGCCCGAGGAAAGCACAGCGTACCACCTATCCATGGCAGTAAGTATCCCCACCAGAACATCCAGCCTTTTTACATCCCTCCCAAGCTCCATCTTTAAGGATGTGGCTATCCCCTTGACATCGGGGGGAAAGTCATCTGGCATAGCATTCACATTCACACCTATCCCCAGAATGAGGAAGTCCACTGCACCTTGGGAGATTTCTGCTTCGTTGAGAACACCGCATATTTTTCTATCGGAAACATACACATCGTTGGGCCACTTTATAAGGGCATCAACCCCCATATCTCTCAGAACCTCGCACACAGAAACCGCAGCGAGCATGGTAGCGTGGTACAGAAATACAGGAGAAAGCTTGGGTCTCAGTATCACCGAAAAGTAGAGATTCTTTCCCGGTGGGCTGTGCCACCTCCTTCCCAGCCTTCCCCTTCCAGCGGTTTGGGAGTCGGCAAGCACCACCGTCCCTTCTTCAGCTCCCTCTTTTGCCATGTCCCTTGCAACCCTGTTGGTGGAATCCACCACCTGGTAGAAGAGGTAATTTTTCCCAATCACCCTCGTATCCAAAAGGGCCTTGACAACCTCAGGATAGAGAAGATCTGGAATATCCTCCAAAAGGTAGCCTTTCCTTTCGTAAACCTTTATAGGTATTCCCTTTGTTAACATCTTGTCCACCCGCTTTTTTAGCGCAACCCTTGATATGCCAAGGTGCACAGAAATCTCCTCTCCAGAAATCACCTCCCCCTTTCTCTCCAAAAGATACCTCACTATAAAAGCATCTTTATCCTCTACGCTCTGCATCCCTGCACCTCAGCCTGAGCCTCTTTTCCCCATTCCACTCAGAAACCTCCACGCTGGCCACAATGTCGCAAAAAACGCCAGAGACTACATCAATGGGCTCAAAAGAAACCGCATCAACTCCCACTTTGCCCTGAACCGCTTGGAATATAACTCCTCCTTTAGCAATTTCCCTCACAAACCTGGGCTTGACATTTCTAAAAACAAACAGAGGCTCTTCAAAACCCTCTCCGAAGGGTGCAAGCTGTAGTAGCTCTCTGATAAAGGAAGGCTCAAGGTCTTCTAAAGCAAGTTCGGCATCTACATACAATTTTGCAGGGGAGACTTCTATGGAAGATGCTGCCTCGTAAATTTTTTCAACGAACAAATCAAGCTTATCCCTCTTTACAGAAAGACCAACGGCCTTTCTGTGCCCTCCGAAGTTTTCAAGATAGCGGGATGCAGACGAAACCAGCATATAGAGGTCCACATCCTGGTAGCTCCTTCCAGAACCCCTTCCCACATCAGACCCGTTGAAGCTTATAAGGATCACAGGCCTCTCAAGCTCTGAAACCAGCTTTGAAGCCGCAATACCTATAACTCCAGGATGCCACCCCTCTCCCCAAAGCACCACTGTCGGAACTCCAGGATCCCTGAAAAGGCTAAGAGCCTCCTCCACCACCCTCTCCTCCTCCCTTTGCCTTTTAGCGTTCAGGCTGTTTAGGTATCTTGCAAGCTCCAGAGCCCTGTCAAAGTCTTCCTCCACAAGAAGATCAAATGCATAGCGGGCGGTCTTCATCCTGCCGGATGCATTTATCCTGGGAGCAAGAATAAAAGAGACATCCCAAACCCTAGGGTTTTTGTCCCCCAGTCCAGAAACCTCCATAAGTGCTTTAATCCCGCAGAGATTGGAGGCCAGCTTAAGACCATACTTCACGAAAAATCTATTCTCATCCATAAGCTCCATCACATCGGCAACCGTGCCTAAGGCCACAAGTGGCATGAACTTTTTTAGAACCTCTCTTCTGGCAGACTCTCCACCAAGCCTTAAAGCCACACCCTCAACCAGCTTCATGGCCACCCCAACGCCAGAAAGGCCACCAAAGGGATAGCCCTCATCAAGCTTAGGGTTTATAACTGCAAGGGCAGGCGGAATAAGTGCCCCTGGAGTGTGGTGATCTGTAACAATCACATCAAGACCAGAGGCCACCAGTGTCCCGATTTCCGCAACAGAACCTATCCCGCAGTCCACGGTTATAACTAAAGAAAACTGGGAAAGATCCAATTCCTTCAGGGCAGAAAAGCTCAAGCCATATCCGTGATTTATCCTGTGGGGTATGAAGACATCCACCAAACAGCCAAGCTCTCTTAAAAAGAGGTATAAAAGGGCTGCCCCTGTTATTCCATCCGCATCGTAGTCCCCAAAAACGAGTATCTTTTCCCTGTTCTTAAGGGCCTTAATAACCCTCTCAACAGCCTTCTCCATGTGGGAAAAGCGAAAGGGATCGTGAAGAAGTCTCAAGGGATCCTTTATGTAGCCCTTTGCCGCATCCGGATCCTTAACACCCCTATTTGCAAGCACTCTGGCCGTGGCCTCGTGTATTCCCAGCTCACCAACCAGGCGAGAAACCACCCTCTTTTCAGGTTTCAAAAGCTCCCACTCCATCTCAAACACCTATAAGCCTTCTCATCTCCTCGGTGTAATCGCCATCGCTGTATATTATAAGCGGAGGCTCCACCCTGCACTGTCCCGGTCTTGCGTTCTTCTTGGACTCCACAAACACAAACTGGGCGTCTTCATCCAGCCTGGGATGAACAAAAACCACCCTTTTAGGCTCAAACCTCCCCTTTCTTAAAAGATAAAAAAGCTCAGGCGCCCTTTCCGCACAGAATATAATTCCCAAAGTGCCCTTGGTGGGAAGAAGGTAGTATGCAGCCTCTATAACATCCCCGACGCTTCCCTCAACCTCGCTCATGGCCACGGCCCTCTCCCTGTCAGGGCTTATTCTTCCTTTGTCCAAAGGCCAAAAGGGAGGATTGGAAATAACATAAGAGAAGGACTCTGCTGGAAAAAGCCCCTTCACATCCTTAAAAGAGCCCCGCAACACATGCACCCTGTTGGATAGATTGTTAAGCCTTGCCGATCTTTCGGCCCTGTCTGCAAGCTGCGGCTGAAGCTCTAGGGCGTAAACTTCAACATTCGGAAATCTTTTTGCAATTATGAAAGATATAACTCCACAGCCTGCCCCGAGGTCAACAACCTTTCCCTTAGAAGTGATATTCGCCAACGAGGCAGCTATTAGAGAGTCAACTGCAAACCTGTATCCCCTTTTGCCCTGTATTACCCAGATGTCCCACTTTCTCAAATAATCCGCCGTCTCATCGGGCAAGATGTTCTTCAACAAGCCTTTTTCCATGGAGGATCAATTCATCCAAAAGCTTCCTATCCTGTGCCTCGCAGTAGACCCTCAAAAGGGGCTCTGTGCCAGAGGGCCTAAACAGTATCCAGGAGCCGTCCTCCAAAACAAGCTTTGCCCCATCCACAAAGTTGGTAGAGGAAACGGCCCTTGAGCCAAATCTATCAGGAACACTGCCCTTAAGCCATTCCACGAAGCCTTTTGCTTCCTCTATCCTTTCAACCTTTATGTCTTCTCTTTTGTAAAAGTGGGGCCCAAACCTCTCAAACAGCTCATCCACAAGCCCAGAAAGCGTTTTGCCCTCAAAGGCCATGTACTCAAGAACCAAAAGGGCGGAAAAGGTTCCATCCCTTTCTGGAATGTGGAAACAAACCCCTATGCCCCCGGACTCCTCTCCCCCCATTATGATCTCACCGTCAGCCAGCATATCCGCTATGAACTTAAAGCCCACAGCGGTTTCCCTAACCTCTATCCCATAGCTTTCAGCGATCCTGTTCAGAAGACTCGTGGTGGAAACGGTCTTAGCTATGGCCCCTTTAAGACCCCTGTTCTTCAAAAGGTGCATGAGAATAAGTGCGTATATCTGATGAGGGGTAATGAACCTACCCTTTTCATCCACCATGCCCAGCCTGTCCCCATCGCCGTCTGTGGCAATACCAACATCCGCCTTTGTTTCTTTAACCCTCAGGATAAGATCTCCCAGGTTTTTCTCTATAGGCTCTGGATGCTTAAACCCAAAGAAGGGATTTCTGCCGTTGGCAATCTCCTCAACATAACAGCCCACGGGCTCAAGAAAGAGCCTTGCAAGCCCCATAGCAGCTCCGTGCATCGCATGGGCCACCACCTTGAACCCGCACCTGCCGATCCTTTCAAGGTCCACCCTCTCCCTCACCCAGGCAAAGTAGTCGGGATAGGGGTTTACAAACTCTATTACGCCTTCCTTAAGGGCCTCAACAAAGTCCTTTCTTTTAACCTCTGCCCCATCAAGCCTTTCCTCAATGGGAGATGTAACCTCTGGAGATGCAGCCCCTCCCTTTGGTGTTCTCAGTTTGTACCCGTTGTACTGATAAGGATTGTGACTTGCGGTTATGGAAACGCCAAATCCAGCCTTTCCCCTAACTATCTCAAAGGTTACAAAAGGCGTGGGAACGAACCTTTCCGCAAGCCTCACCCTTATACCATTTGCGGCAAAGACCTCTGCAACTGCCTTGGCAAAGTGCTCGGAAAAAAACCTCGTGTCGTAGCCTATAAATGCTCCTTTATCACAGGGCCATCCTGCCTCTTTTATGTAATCACAGGTAGCCTGTGCAACCCTTCTCAAATTGTCAAAGTTGAAGTCCTCAGCTATCACTCCCCTCCAGCCGTCGGTTCCAAACTTTATCCCTTTCACTTTCCTCCCCCTTGCCATTCTGGTATGCTCTCCAAGTATCATAGCGAAAAAATTACATCAAGGAGAGCGCATGAGGCTGGATCCGAGCCAGTTAAGGTGGAGATGCAGAAGACTTAATCTAAAAACCGGCGAGCAGGCTTCTATACACTACGTACAGGAAAGGGCCTCAAGGGCAATAGCAGTAGGACTGGAGCTTGAGGGAGACGGGTTCAACATATTTGTGGTGGGAAAAGAGGGGGTTGGCAAAAAGAGTCTAGTCCTCAAGATGGCAGAAGAGAGGGTCAAGAAGCTTCCCGTTCCCTTTGACTGGTGCTACCTCTACAACTTCAAGGACCCGAAAAGCCCAAAAGCAATATCCCTTCCTGCAGGAACAGGCGCGAAACTTCAAGAAGACATGAGGAATTTCATAAGATACCTAAAAGAAGAGATCCCTAAAAGCTTTGAAAGCAAAGAGTACGAGGAGAAGGCCAAGGAGCTAACAGACATATACACCAGAAAGAAGGATGAGCTTATAAAGCAACTCACCAAAATGGCCGAAATAGCAGGCTTCAGCATAAAATACACCCCCGCAGGCGTTATGATAATGCCCCTCATGGGGGGTCAGCTCATACCGGAGGATAAGCTCAGATCAGATCCGAAACTCAGAGAATTCGTGGACATGAAAAGAAGGGAAATAGAGCCTCTGGTTACAGAATATCTCAAAAAGATACGGGAAGTGGATGCAGAGTACTACAAAAAACTAAAAGAGCTAAGAGAAGAATTTGCCCTGAGAGTGATAAACGCTGGAATAGAGGAGCTATACGAGAAATACAGAAAGTATCCCGAGATTGAAAGCCACATAGAGGATATGAAGCAGGACATACTGAAAAGCCTTGATCTTTTCCTCCAGCAGGCAGGTGCCGACAACCCCTTTGCCACCATATACATAGAAAGGAACCTCTCAAAGTATGATGTGAATGTGATAGTGGACAACTCAAAGCTCAAGCACGCACCCCTCATCTACGAGAAGACCCCCACCTACAACAACCTGTTTGGCAAAATAGGCCTCAGGGCCGAGTTCGGCCTTTACATAGCGGACTTCAACCAGATAGTTGCGGGAAGCATCCACAGGGCCAACGGTGGGATCCTTATCCTCAA
>JALVZS010000171.1:0-1437 GCA_027022065.1 bacterium | reverse complement strand
GATGAACCCAGGCGTTTGGCATATGCTGAAAAAGGTGCTGAAGCACAAAGAGATCCACATACAGCCCTATCTTGAAGAGCTGGGTTTCTCCCATCCCATATCGTCGCTGATGAGGCCCCAGCCCATTCCGCTAAACTTAAAGGTTATCCTTTTGGGAGAGCCTATTCTCTTCGCACTTTTGTCCCTACTTGACCCGGAGTTCGGAGATCTGTTCAAGATAAGGGCAGAATTCACCGAAAAGACAGAAAATTCACCAAACAACAGAAGTCTTTTTGCATCCACGTTAAGGCAGATAGAGAGGGAAAAGAGGCTTTTGCCTTTCAGCACTAAGGCGTTGAAGAGGTTGATAGAGTACTCTGTGAGAATGGCCGAGGATAAGGAAAAGTTATCTCTGAGGCTGGATAAGTGCGTTGAGGTGATGGAGGAAGCCTCCTACTACGCCAAAAAGAGAAAGGCAAATGAGGTTTCAGAAGAGGATGTGGAAAGGGCCCTGAAGGAGAAGGTCTTCAGGTGGTCCCTTATAAGGGAAGAACTCCTCAGGCTTATAAAAGAAGGGACCCTTATAGTGGAGCCCTACGGAGAGGCAATAGGGCAGGCGTACGGGCTTGCCGTTATAGATACGGGTAACTTCTCCTTCGGAAAGCCTGTTAGGATAACTGCAACAGCAGGCGTTGGTGATAAGGGAGTGGTAAGCATAGAAAGGGAAGTGGAGCTTGCGGGAACCATATTCAAGAAGGCGGTGCTTACTCTATCGGGCTACCTGAACGGGAAATACGGTAGGGACATTCCCCTCTCCCTTTCGGCATCCATATCCTTTGAGCAGTCTTACTCCCTTATAGAGGGAGACTCTGCCTCTGTGGCAGAGCTTATAGCCCTTCTTTCCGCTATAGCGGAGGTTCCCGTTAAACAAAACATAGCATTTACAGGCTCCATAGATCAGCTTGGAAATGTGCAGCCCGTTGGCGGAATAAACGAGAAGATTGAGGGATTCTACGAGGTGTGTAAAATTCTTAATGTAAAAGGGGAAGTGGTGATACCCTCAAGGAACATAAGGAACCTCCAGCTTGAGGAAGAGGTGGTGGAGGCTGTGAGAAAGGGAAAATTTGCAGTGCACGCTGTATCCACCGTAGATGAGGCCATTGAGATAGCAACCGGTATGGGAGCAAAAGAGTTCCACAGCAGGGTTAAAAAAGAACTTGAAAAGCTTTACAGGGCCACTAGGAGGAAGAGATGATCGTAGCCATAGACGGTCCCGCAGGATCCGGTAAAAGCACCGTGGCAAAGCTTCTGGCAAAAAGATTGGGCTTTACCTACCTTGATACTGGAGCCATATACAGGGCACTGGGCTACCTAGCAAAAGAGAAAGGGGTATCTTTGGAGGACGAGGAAGCCCTCGCGGAGCTGGCTAAGGAGATGAAACTTTCCTTTGAGGACTCG
>JALVZS010000170.1 GCA_027022065.1 bacterium | reverse complement strand
TACCTAATAAGATCCGATGGCACCCTTACCCCCATTCTGAAGAACTCCCCTTCAGGCCGAACAAAGGCTACCTCCCCCACTCCATCCACATGACCCAACACCAAATGACCACCTAACCTATCCGAAAGCCTTAAAGCCCTTTCAAGATTCAATAGACTTCCTGAAACAAGATGAGAAAGCGCAGTTTTGGCAATGGTTTCTCTGGAAACATCAAAAATCAGACTCTTTTCATCAAATCCCACGAGGGTAAGACAAGCCCCATTAACCGCTATACTTTCCCCCACCTGCAAATCGTCCCAGTTATTCCTCACTTCCACCTCAAGCCTAAATCCACCCTGAAAAGAATAGAGTCTTTTGAATATACCTAACTTCTGAACAATTCCAGTAAACAACTAATGAACCTCCAGTATGAGAAGCTTTAAATACAACGTCTCAGGCATGCTAAAGAGCATAGGATGATCCTTTGCCTGAAACCGTATGGCAACGAGCCTTGCACTTCTTCCAGCATCCTTTAAAGCACTATTTACCACATCCATAAAGAGATCCAGCGTTACGTGATGGGAACAACTGGCAGTTACCAAAAAGCCGCCAGGTTTAATTAGTCTAAGGGCATGCACATTTATATCCTTGTAGCCCCTGAGGGCATTCTGAAGGGTCTTTTTGGATTTTGTAAAAGATGGAGGATCCAAAATTACTATATCAAACTCCATTCCCCTTCTAACAAGCGTCCTTAGTTCATCAAAAACATCCCCTTTCACAAAAAATACCTTATTCTCAACCCCGTTCAATTTTGCGTTCTCCACCCCGAGCTCAAGCATCTTTTCAGAAAGATCTATGCATGTGACCTCCTCAGCCCCCATTGCTGCACAAGTAATACCAAAACCACCTGTATTACAAAAACAGTCAAGCACCTTTTTACCTTTTGCAAGCTTCGCCACCTCCAGCCTGTTCTCCCTTTGATCCAGATAGTGTCCCGTTTTGTGACCGTGAAAGAGATCCACCCAAAACTTAAGGCCGTTTTCCTCTATTCTCACCCTTCCATGCTCCAGCCATTTAGAACCGTAATGAACCACGGCTTTTTCCACGGAAAGTCCTTCCATGTGTCTTCCAGGGGCATCCCTTCTTTCCACAAGAGCCCTCGGATTCAGAACCTCCTTTATAGCCTCAATCACCTCTTCCCTGATCTTCTCTATACCCAAGGTAAGGATCTGAAAAACCACAACTCCAGAGTACCAATCCACAATAAGACCGGGAAGACCATCCGCCTCGCTGAAGAGCACCCTGAAAGCAGAAGAGTCAATATCAAGGGAGTCCCTAAGAGAAATGGCAGCTTCAAGTCTTTTGAATACAAGCTCCCTGTTAAGAGGCTCCTCAGACTTAGAATACACCCTTCCAACTATGTAAGAGTCTGGATTCACATAGGCCATACCCAGAAACTTCCCGGTTGGAGAGTGAACAGAAACTACCTCTCCAGGCCCAACAGCATCCAGAGACTTAACCCAATCTCTGAATATCCAGGGATAACCTTCTCTTATTCTATCGGCAAACTTCCCCTTTACCGTTAGCTTCATAGAAAGATTAAGTAACCCTTAACCCTCCAACAGGCAACACCCAAAAAGAAAAAGCCGGGGATATCCCCCGGCTCTTTAAGATTCCCCACCTTTCTTAAGCTTTTCCTCCAGCTCTCTTATCCTTTTCTCCAGCTCCTCCTTCTCCCTCTTCAGTGCCTCAAGCTCGGCCTCCTGGAAGGAAACAGGGGCTCTACCAGAGAAGACATCCCAAGCGTGCACAAGCCTGCCGGAGGAGTCCACATAATAGGCATGAGGTCCCCATCCACAGCGGCAAGGGCCCACATAGGTGTAGCCCTCAACACTTGCAGGAGGCCACCATCTTCTACCGTAGCCTCCCCAACCTCCCCATCCATGTCTGTGTCCATATCCCCAACCTCCTCTTCCAAACATGATCGCACCTCCTAGCTGTTTTCCACTAGTAATATATATTCAAAAAGAATATAGTCAAGCTCCTGATCCTTGCTTGACACAATAATACAGCCCATTATACTTTCAGCAGATCCTATAAGCCCCCGTAGCTCAGTTGGATAGAGCGACGGCCTCCGGAGCCGTAGGTCGGGTGTTCAAATCACCCCGGGGGCGTTTAATTCTACAAAAGATTAAGAGGTAAATGATGCTCAACAGATTGCTGGGGATATTTTCCAAGGATCTCGCAGTAGATTTAGGAACAGCCAATACGCTCATCTATGTCAAGGGGAAAGGCATAGTTCTAAGAGAGCCTTCCGTCGTGGCTATAGACAAGGACAGCAACACCGTTTTAGCCGTGGGAGAGGAAGCGAAGAAGATGCTGGGGAAAACGCCAGGAAATATTGTTTCAATAAGACCCCTGAGAGATGGCGTTATCACGGATTTTGAGGTTACAGAAGCTATGCTTTCCTACTTTATAAAGAAGGTACACAACAGAAACACCTTCGTAAGGCCAAGGGTTGTGGTGGCAGTCCCTTCAGGAATAACGCAGGTGGAGAAGAAAGCAGTTATAGATTCAGTTTCATCGGCAGGGGCAAGGGAGGTTTATCTCATAGAACAGCCCATGGCAGCAGCCATTGGAGCAGGACTCCCTGTGCAGGAACCTGTGGGAAACATGATAGTGGACATAGGAGGAGGGACCACCGAAATAGCAGTGATCTCCCTCTCAGGAATAGTGTACAGCCAATCCCTTAGGATAGCAGGAGATGAAATAGATGAGGCCATAGTTCAGTATATAAAAAAGAAGTACAACCTGATAATAGGAGAAAAGACGGCAGAGAGAATAAAGATAGAGTTTGCATCGGCACACCCAGAAACCGACAGGGAAGGATATCTGGAGGTTAAAGGCAGGGATCTGGCAGAAGGGGTGCCCGCAACTATTAAGGTTACTTCAGCAGAGATAAGGGAAGCCATATCAGAAACGGTGCACAAGATAGTGATAACGGTTAAGGAATCTTTAGAAAAGGTTCCCCCTGAGTTATCAGCAGATCTGGCGGAGAGAGGGATAGTTTTGGCAGGAGGAGGAGCACTACTTCCAGGTTTAGACAGGGTGCTTGCAGAAAAGACTAAACTGCCAGTTATAGTGGCAGAGGATCCCTTAACCTGCGTGGTCAAAGGCGCAGGGAAGGTTTTAGATCACCTATCCCTTCTTAAGAGGATTTCTGTGGCTTGAAGAAGGAGGTAGCAAGCTACATACTTCTGTTCCTCCTTTCCACTGCACTAATAACCCTAAGAATAAAGGTGAGAGCCATAGCCGAAGGGCCTGTATTGATAAGCACAAAGATCCTTGAGATATACCAGGGTCTTAAACAACAAAGCACAAAGACCGTCCGCTCTATCGTAGAAGCCGGCAAAATCCTAGAGGAAAACAAGCTGTTAAAAACAAAACTACTAGAACTGAAGCAGATAGACATGATTAATCAAAAACTGCGAAGAGAAAACTTACAACTCTCAAGGCTTTTGGGGTTAAAGGAGAGGCTAAAAAACATTGTAATTCCAGCAGAGGTCACGGGTTGGGTGGGTGAGTACTGGGAAAAACGCTTTAAACTCAACAGAGGTAAAAAAGACGGAGTAAAAGAGGGCATGGCGGTTATCGGAAGCAATGGAATAGTAGGTCAGATAAGGTATGTATACGAAAACTACAGCGTGGCTATAAGCAACACGGACCCTGAGTTTTCCATACACGTGGAGGACTTCCGCTCAAAAGTGAAAGGAGTAGCAAAAGGCACTGGTGAGCGGATGAAGGTGGATTACGTCCCACCTGGAATGGATGTTAAGGTAGGAGACCTTTTTGTATCCACCGGAATAGGGGGAATTTTCCCTCCAGGCGTCTATGTGGGCAGAGTGGCGAGAGTTGAAAGAAGCATAGAAGAAAAATTTTTGGATATAGAGTTAATACCTACAGATAGAATAGAAAACAACAGAATAGTGCTTATAGTTGGAGAAAGGCCCGTTGGCAAAACGAAGAAGAAGGCAAAAAGAAAACGGTAACAGCAACTTTGCACAGTCATTGGGTATCTTTTTATTCTTCCTGCTCGTTAGAATGCTGCTTCTCATATTCAGCGAAAATCTTGCCTCCAAGTATCTAGATATCATGGGGGTTTTCGTAGCCTTCATGGCACTTAGAACAAACACAAAAGGCATACCCCTGCTATTGTGGGCATGGTTGGGAGGATTAACAGAAGACCTATTCAACGGAGCTATACTAGGGGTAAATGCGCTATCCAAGATCACAATAGCAGAGGGGCTTAACATACTGGAAAGAAAGATAGAGGTGGGAAATACTATTGTTCAAATGTTTCTCGCCATCGCAGTTTTTGCAGCAGATGTGCTGATGAAATACGCAATTGCAACAGCTTTCCTAGAAGAAACCGTATCGGGAAATCTTCTTTTAAGCACAATAACCATTAAAGTGGCCTCAAATACCCTGCTGTTTCTGATATCCTGCGCGATAATGAGGTAGAAAGGGGGGCAAAGCCCCCTGAATCCACTAAAATAGTGTGCCGTTTTTTATAGAGATAGCAAGTCCCAACACCGCCACAACCACAAACCATATCATAGGAAGGGCAACGGCTATCTTTCCCCACAGATTAAGCTCAGGAAGCTCCAAAAGCTTCTCCTTGGATTTACCCACCTTGTAGGCGACCATTATGGGGTAGGAGATCACCAAAAGACCCATGATGAATGTCGCAAAGAAAAGCACCGTGCTACCCAGGCTGAGACTCAATTTGTAGCTGTACAAGCTGTATCCCACAGAGGAAAGCTTAAGATACCTCAAAAGCTCTCTGGCTGCAGACATCAATAGCACAACCACAAAGGCAAAGATGGCCGTCGGTATAGCTTTATCAACGGGATCATTCTGTATCTTGAACAGATATCCCACAAAGGAAGCACCACCTAGAACGGCCAGAATAGTCAAAGGATGCACCATGAAATGGGGTTTTTCCGTCAAAAGCCACCACAAGCCCACAAGCCCCTGCAAACATGAAACATACAAAGCTAGCTTTGCCCCAAATGAAGCAACCCAGTTAACATAAGAGTCGCTGTATTTACCCCTGTAGTACCATCCGTATAGCATCAGATATACGCCTGTAATGGCCAAGGCAGGCAGTATGAAGTGAAGAAGCCTGGGCAGATCTATTGTGTGAATCATACCCCCTGAAAGATCCACATGGGTTCCCCTGTCAATCCATTTATGCCACTTCTCGGGAGAGAGCATCTGAACAGAAATACCGTGTATGATCACCGCTGTAATCAGCAAAGCGGCAAGACTAACCAGTGCCCAGAACAAGCTACCTCCTCTTCCCTTGCCACCTAAATAGAAAAGGTAAGAGCAGGTGAAGGAAACGGCTATACTAACCAAGAACAAAAGCGCCCACCACGCCGAGATCTGGGCTGATGTGTACCAGAAGGGATCATATATTACCTGGACAAACAGAAGGGGTGCCACACCAACTACAATAGCCAAAGATGTGGCAATGGTTGAGGTCCTCGCCAAGCCTCTAGACAACCTGATGTAGTAATCTCCACCTTTTATCCTTCCCCAAATGGCAAGGGCGGTGGATCCCATAACAATGTTTACAAAGATTATGTGTATAGCAAAGGTAAGAACCATAAGCACTTGGAAAACAACAGGATAGAAAGGAACTCCAAACACATCCCTCATATTATTCAAAAAGCCCATGGCTTACCTCCTCTCCTTTGCTATTTTGGCTAGATAGGCAGCAGCCGCCTCCTTCTCCTTCTCATTGCCTATAAAGGGCGGCATGTAGGGATAATCCCCCAGGCTATCTAAGATGTCCTCTATGTCTTCTTTTTCCATACCGTTTAGCAGTTTAGCCAAAGGCCTTATAAGCCCATTTCTTTTAATAGAATGGCAGCCTGCACATTCATGGGATACAATTATTCTGCCCACCTCAATCATATTTTTATCATTGATGGTGCGGAATCTAGGAGGAAGGTAGTATAACCTGCTTAGGAACCCCTTTTCATTAAGCTCCTCCACCTCTGACTTAACCTTCTTTGCAGGAACATCCCTGGCTATAACCTGGCTGCTTCCATACATAAGTCCACCGATTATATAGGGCCTTCTTATACCTTCTCTAAAAGCCTCACCTGCAATGATGGAAACAAAAAGCACAATAACAGCCGCCACACTGAGCCATCCTCTAGCCAGCGAAGGCCTAAGGTAGCCGAATACCGCAAAGTACACGAAAACCAAAGCACCAAAGACCCCGCATATCACCAAAAGATGCTTCAGATAAACGAGGCTATCCATCAAGTCTTTAGCACTAGAAGGGATCTTGTGGAGATACCATAACCCAAACAAAGCACCAGCTATAAGCCCCCCCATACCCCAAATAGAGGCCATTCTTATTATTTCTTCCTTAGCAGGAGAGTTGGACATGCGTGATGCAGCAATCATCGCATAGACAGCGGCTAAAGAAAACATAAATCCCGTTCTGCTCAAGAGCTGAGGCCAATAAGTGGGATTGAAGAAACCATCAAAGAATCCACCCGTCTTGAACCAAGGCCCAGGAGTTAACATAAAGGCAAGAATGCCCGTTATGATGATCATGCTTATCCAGGCTCCCCAGGCGTATATGATGCCTATTCTCATGTGGTGCTGAGGAGATACCCTCTCAAAGGTGTAGTAGTAGGCATAAATGGTAACTATCTCAATGATAAAGAACACCCATTCCGTTGCCCATCCCCAAACATAGTTGTGTATCAAAGCAGAAATGGCCCTTGGAGATGCAGCAGCAGCCGAAAACCATATCCCCACACCCGTTATGGATCCGTATATAAAGCAAAATATGAGCACTAGCAGAGAAAACTTCTTGAGAAACTCAATGAACTCACTTCTTCCCTCCTTATAAGCTTTCCTCTCAACGTAAACACCAAACCAAAGAGCGCTGGTGGCAAGATGGGACGGCAGAATATGAAAGGTAGCAACCATGGCTATTATAAATGCGGAGCTAAGCGTTGGTAGAAACCACGCTGGATACATGACCCACCTCCCGATTTAATATGACTTTTTAAGTAATATAACTCAGGAATTAATCCTTTTCAAGGGGAAATCAAAAACTCTTCCAGCTTGATATCACCACTGGACAGAGCCAAAACCCTTTTTCTAAACATATTGTAGGATACTGAAGGAAAGGTAATAGGCCTTTTGGGATGATATGGACACTCAGG
>JALVZS010000169.1:402-2178 GCA_027022065.1 bacterium | reverse complement strand
GGCTGGGGGTATTTGCGCTGTATAACATGTATCTGTGGGTCACTTTATTCGTGCTTCTTTCACCCTTTCAGGTTTTAAGGCTATCCCCTGATTTTTCGAACAGCTTCAGCTCAATACTGGTTGGAATCCTCAAGATAGCCATAGGAAGGCCAAGGCCAAAGATGCTGACAAAAGGCATATATGCCCCACATCCTCTCCACTTCAACTACAGATACTACTCCACCCCCTCTGGACACACCACCACATCCTTTGCCTTCTTCAGCTATCTTACAGGATGCTTCAAAAGATATAAAGTTCTCTTCTTTGCTACAGCCACACTCATCGGTATATCCAGAATAATGTTGCTTTATCACTACCCATCGGATGTTATACTATCAGCAACTCTGGGATATGTAATAGGAAGCAGTGTGAGGTGCGATGGCAAAAAGTAAGGCCACAGCAGTAGTGTTACTTATCCTAATATCCCTTGCAGTATTTCTACCCCAAACAGGCAGAATGAGCCTTTGGGACAGAGATGAGGCCTGTAACTCTGAGTGTGCAAGGGAAATGCTGGAAAGCCACGATCCCATCGTTCCACGGATAAACTGGAGGCTCAGGGTGGACAAGCCTCCCATGGAGTACTGGCTGATGATGGCTTCCTACAAGGTTTTTGGCATAAAGGAGTTTTCCGCAAGGCTACCCTCTGTAATCGCAGGAACCCTTACGGTGGTAACCACATACTTTTTAGCAGAATACCTGGTCACTGGAACAGGTCTCATAGCGGCGTTGCTAATGGTGCTAAACCTCCACTTTCCCATAATAGCAAAGGCCGCAACCCCCGATGCCCTCTTAATACTGTTTGAAACCCTCGCTCTATTTATGCTCCTAATGGACAAGGAGCTTTTAGGATTTGCCTTCATGGGACTTGCCGTGCTCACCAAAGGCCCCATAGGCTTTATTATTCCTTACGGGGTGAAAACGTTACAAGAAATATTCAGCAAAAAGAAACTTTACATCCCCAAGCTTGCATCAGTATTGACCTTTGCCCTAATAGCACTTCCATGGTACATAGCCGTTGACATAAAAACCCATCATAAGTTCTCCAAGGGCTTTTTCCTATACCACAACATCACCAGGTTTATTAAGCCCATAGGAGGACACAAAGGCCCCACCTTCTATTACATCATTGTGATTATACTGGCGTTCCTTCCCTGGTGCTGGGCGATCTGGCCAGGAATAAAGATGTGCTTTGAAAAGGCGCTTAAAAAGGACGAAAAATGGCTATTCGTATACTTCTGGATGTTTCTGCCTTTTGTCTTTTTCTCTCTAGCCCGAACGAAGCTCCCCAACTACATAGTGCCCATATATCCAGCTTTTGCGGTAACTTTGGCACCTGTTGTTTTAGAAAGAAAATCCTTATTTAAAAAGACTGCCATAATTGTATTCATTCTGCTCTTAGCCCTACAATTCACACTCGTTCCCAAACTTGAAAAGCTCAAACCCTCCCCCATTTTCGCCAAGGAAATACTTGCAAGTGACTGCAAGAACTACACCATCGTAACCCATCCCTTCTTCTACCCCAGCCTAATATGGTACACCCACCACAAGGTAATAAGGGTTAGAAAGAGATACCAGCTACCACCCATCCTAAGCTCTTCAAAGGGCTGCATCTTCATAGTAACCAAGCGCAGCAGATTAGAAAAACTCAAAAAACTGGGATTAAATTTTGAAATATTAGATGAAAGAAAGAGCCTTTATCCCCATGGGAAGTTGGTGCTGTTAAAGCTGATTAGGCGT
>JALVZS010000169.1:0-392 GCA_027022065.1 bacterium | reverse complement strand
AACTGAGAAATCTTAAATTCTGCGTCAAGCTGCCCCTCTATAATAGCCAACCTGTTTATCTGGTTGGTTCCCTCGTATATCTGGGTAAGCCTTGCATCCCTTGCAGCCTTTTCAACCCCGTAACAGTGCAAAAATCCATGATCTTCCATAAGGGCCATGGCCTGATTACAAACCTCCCAGGCCATATCAGAACAGAAAACCTTTGCAATAGAACCCATGGTTTGGAAAGGAACACGGTATCTAGCAGCCTGCCACACAAGAGCCCTCATGGCAGAGATCTTCGCCAGCATATCCGCAAGCTCAAGCTGAACATATCTGTAGCTTATCAAAGGCCTGTTATTAAGCCTCGCCTCATGACAGAACTCCAGTGCCCTTTCAAAGGCCCCTCTAGC
>JALVZS010000168.1 GCA_027022065.1 bacterium | reverse complement strand
CGGTAGGGAATTTTATTCTTTTCTTCTTCTGATAATAGCTTCTTTGAACCTATGGGGCGGAATTTAGCTATAGATACTACTTCAGCATGGGGAAGCCACGTGGATACATATTCTGTGACTTCATCTTCGGTTACATCGGGATACCTAACCATGTTGAAGTTTAGTATGGGCTTGGTGGCTTTTCTTTTTTCTTTCAGCTCTATCAAGGCTTCTATGTTTTGCTTTATTGCTTTGAGCGAAGCTCCCTGCCTGTATCTATCGTTGGTCTCTGCTCTTGTTCCATCCACCGAGAACCAGATCCAGTCTACTGATAGCTCCACGACTATCTCGTGCCACTTGCCGCTCAAAAGCATGCAGTTGGTCATAAAGCCTATAGACGCCTTTGGTATTTCTCTGGCTCTTTTTAGTATCTCTTCAAATTCCGGATGAAGCAGGGGTTCGCCTGCACCGTGAAGGCATATATTAATACCATACGTTTCAGAAACCCAGGAGGAAACATCCTCAAATATTGCCATCCACATTTCCCTGCTCATGAAGCCAAGAGGCCTTTTTTTAGAAGCCCCTACACCATGGAAGTGGCAGTATAGGCATCTTATATTGCATCTGTTGGTGGTTTCTATGATGATCTCCTTTGGAAAAATTATTTTTTTATCTCTTTTTAGCGAGAATATAGATCTCATCAGCTAAAGAGTGCCACCGCTTTTTTAAGCATGTGCTTAGTTTTTTTCTTATTCCTTCTAAATTGTCAAAGACGGGCAGAGGCTCAATAGCTTCCTTTATAATCTCAAAGTGCGGATGCAGAAAAGCTTTTACTTCCTCTAGAGAATATTCTCTCACATGCCCCAGTGTTTCCCCGTACTTTTCTACAGGTACTTTGGGATTTGGAGACTTGCCAGTAATCATTCTTATCCTGCATTCCAGCCTGCATATGTTGGGAGTGGTTATTATCAAATATCCGTCTTTACTCAAAACTCTTGCGGATTCTTCTATAATGCAAGGCACATATTGAGGTGCTATATGCTCAATGACATCGCAAAGGAGTGCTAAAGAAAAGGAGTTATCTTTAAACGGGATTCCTTCTAACAATTCATTGCAGAGCAGTTTTACGTGGTGCTTTCTTAAGTATCCTATAAATTTGGAATCTTTTAAATATTCTCTACTGGGATGCTCTGTGGAAAAGACCCTGTATCCTAGTCTTGATAGCACCACAGATGTAATGCCAAAGCCCAAGCCTACATCTAGTACACGTGACTTTTCGGGGATACTGTCGCTGGCCAGTTCAATTATTCTACAATAGTGTCTGATCCACCATTTTATAATTTCTTGCGACAAAGATAGCTTTTCTTTAAAAATAACTTGTAAATCAGTGGCAGTGTCCCATAGTATTTGCTTCCTGTCCATAGCATACTTCATCAGGAATCCTACAGCTCAATTTCTGATGATAACTCCTGTTGTTGCAGTACCTTACCTAGCCTCTCGTTCTTCCTCTAACCTATTTAAGCTTCATCTTATCCCATAAATACAGAAGCTCGTATTTGTATGCCCTCCGGAGTTTTTCAATAAATCTTCCTATCTTTCTGTAGGCTTTCTCAAACTTTCTGGTGGTATAAGAAAGATTGTGTCTGTATGAAGAACCCAAGATACAAAGATACCCCCTTGAAGGTTTGTCCTCCAAGGGGGTATCAAACAAAGGTTGACAAACCTTATACAGGAGGTTCGAATGTCTATACAAAAGATAACTCCTAACTATAGCTTTCTTCAAGACCTTTCCTTTGAGGAAATTTTATCATATGCCCTCAATCTTTTAGCTTTAGCTGAAAGGAAGCTTTATCTTGAGCATCATCCTGATGACAAAGGCAACGGCTTCTACAAGAGAAAACTCTCCTCTGGTTCCTTGACCTTCAATATAGACGTTCCAAGAACCAGAAATGGTTCCTTCAGACCATTCTTCCTTTGAAGTGGTACCCAATTTTTAGACCACCAAAAGCTTCTTTTATTCATGCCACAGCTTTTGCTCCTTGTCCATAGAATACCTCGTCAGGAGTTTTGTAGCCTAATGCTTGATGATACCTCTTGCTGTTGTAGTACCTTACCCAGTCCCTGCTCCTTTCCCTCACCTCCTTTAGCTCCATCTTGTCCCACAGATACAAAAACTCATACTTGTATGTCCTCCAGAACCTCT
>JALVZS010000167.1 GCA_027022065.1 bacterium | reverse complement strand
CCGTCGAACAGTACACCTTCATTGACAAGGAGCAGCTAAGAGGTATTCCATTCCTCAGGATAAATAATCTCAACGTTTTCGGCTATTAGACTGGAAAAATCAGCAACAAACTTCAATGTGCCAAGCCTTCTCATAGTGGACGAGGTCATATCGAAAAGTCGACCAGCAAAGAAGTACTGTTCTTCGTCGCTTCTTTCTAAGTTTAAGTACACGATTTTTTTGAGGTTATTGTTCCACCAGTTTATCTGCTCAATGGGTACCGTGTATCCCACTCCCAGGGGAAAGTATTCCGGCTTGGGAAATCCAGTTACATAAACCAGGGGTGCTTTCCTTGCGAGACGGGCTACATAGTTCACCGTGTTAAGGTAGGTTCCGTTTAAAAAGATCACATCATATTCTTCCGATAAAGCAGACATAGCCTGAGAAAAGGAAACTTCACATACACTATCCAGTATTTCGTACTTGGGAACCTCAGCTATCCAGAGGACCCTGTATCCTGATGCTGCCAGATCTTCAGCTGCGGACTTCAGCAGCGTAGTTTTTCCATGAGAGGTCGGACCTATGTAAGTCAAAACGTAAGGGTCCCTGGTTCTTGCTATCTCCCTGATTGGTTCTAATACCAGAGGGTTAACTTTTAGGTAACCTAAAGGAGGAGGATACGGTGTGTACATACGTGCGAAGACAGAATTGCCTACGACCATGCAGAAACACTTTACCGGCCCTTTGGAAGTCTTGAAGTACCTTGTTATCTGTTCCCCTTTGGCTTCATCTGAGCCTAATCTTGGTAGTTGAGGCCAGCCTAAAAGCTGGGAAATGTTTTCTAATTCACCATTAACCAGTCCGTAAACGTAACCATCTTCCAGAAAACAAATCCCTCTGTAGAGACAATAGCCGCGGTTCTCTGTTAGGTAAACCATAAATTCTTCGGCTATAATTTCCAGGGCTTCGTACAAATTCTTAGGCTTACTTTTCATGGCAGGAAAATAATAGCAGAGCCGTACCTGTATCACAAGCGAAAAAGCACCAGAAGTTAAGAAAACACCTTTACTTTTTTAAAGTGACGTTTACAGCCCAAATGTTCAAAATGCGATTTCTTCTGGTAATGAACCTTCTGTAATATCTCATAACCTTCTTGACATAAGATGATTTTCCAGTTGCCCGTGACGGTCCTTTGTTGTAGCAGTCAATGGCTTTTTTGAGCGGATATCCATATTTGTACACACATTGAGCTAAAATCCAGGCTCCTATAAAGACATTGATACAGGGACTGTACAGGTCCTTTACATCAAAACCTATCTCCTTGAGAATGGGAAACCAGTAAGAGTTTATCTGCATTAGGCCAAGGTCGTAAGATCCGTTCCTGTTGTGGTTTACCGCATTGGGGTTAAGATCGCTTTCAACCTTAGCTATAGTGTACAAAAGCACCGGGTCTATTGAATAGTACTCTCCTGCCTGCTTGAAGCAAAAGCCTAAGGTCGTCTTGTTAGTCAAAAAGGCTAAAAAAAGCACTAACAGCACGGTTCTTTTGTACATCTGTCTCGTTAGCACTGCTGATTTCTGTTAGCACACTGACTAAATTTTACTGACAAATATTCAAGCAAAGCCAGTGCATCACATACATCCGCAGTAAGCATTTTCAGCCCTGGAGGTATTTGTTTTTTCAGAATGCTATACTTTCTTGCTATGGCTTGTCTTAGTTCTTTTCTGTTTGAATACCCAAGGCTTTTGACTATTCCACCTGCTTTCACTGGTATATCAACTGTAGAGTCAGGCAATGCGGTAACGAGCTGGGAAACTACTTTGTTGAGCTTGGCATAAGATACGGTGCCTGCTTTGTAAAAGGAAGGAGACAAGGGATCTTCGTAGGCTACTACTTCAGCATTCTTTAGGAACTTCCTGTAGATGTTTCTGTGTTCCCGCAGAATACTCCTGTCGTCTGTTTGGGGGATGACAAAAAGATGTACTTGTACTGTTCTGCCATCGTTCACAGCTATTACCACCTTTTTCCAGCCTAAATCTAAAGCTGCTACCCTAAAAGGAAGAAGCGCTTTCCCAACTGGGAAAGCGACTGTTTTCAAAGCCCTCCTACAGGAGACCACTATTGCTGGTTTAACTTTCCCAGCAGCACCTTGGACGGTCTGAATTTTACCCGCTTCTTTTCAGGTACGGTTATCCTGTTGCCCTGAGG
>JALVZS010000166.1 GCA_027022065.1 bacterium | reverse complement strand
TAGCATTACCATTATTGCTTACATTAGAAGTATTAGATGAACCTTGATGGTTGGAAGAAGAACTACCACTCGAGGAACCAGAAGAAGGATAATTTGAATTGCCATAAGGATTACCGTTTCCATAGTCACCATAACCGTAATTTCCATTATTTACCCCTGAAGGATTATTGGAATGAGAGTTGTTGTTTTTATTCTCTCCATTATTATCATTTCTTTGAGATTCATTATATTTATCATTCCTTCCACTTTCATCCTCATTTTTCCCATTCTCTTCCTTCTTTTTACCACTAAGATTTGGCTCTCCATAAGTGTGGGTCAATTGCTTATCAACACTACCAAATCCTTTTAAAAGTGAGA
This sequence comes from bacterium, assembly GCA_027022065.1. GTDB lineage: Bacteria > Thermosulfidibacterota > Thermosulfidibacteria > Thermosulfidibacterales > Thermosulfidibacteraceae > JALVZS01. Next base: position 6,951 of record JALVZS010000166.1, on the reverse strand, counting down.
TATAAAGATCTCTTGGACTTAAGACGCCATTTCCATTAATTAGATCATCAATAAAACGATTATATAACTCTAAATATGGAGGCTCTGCTCCTTCCACATTTGCATAAGTATCATTTAAAATTCTATCAATATAGAATAAATACATCATATTTATTATAGCAAACTCTTGCTTCTCCTCAGGATCAAGTTGTTGATAATAATTAACAACATAATCTAAAAACAATCTCAGATATGGAAATCTCTCCTCTGCATGTTCCAACACATACCCCATTTCATCCGCAGTTCCATTTTGCGAAGGTGGTAAAGCATAAGACCCTTTGAAAATCAAAATAAAGACAACAAGGACTAAAAGTACTTTACCCATCCCCTTCATTGCTATCTCAAGTTACAAATGGCAACATTGTTAACTTATTTTAACCCAAAACAAATATCCAGTCAAATTTTCTTAGACACAAGCTCCTCCCTTCTCATGAGGGAGGAGGGAGACGTTATCCTGTCTATGAACAGTATACCGTCCAGATGATCTATCTCGTGCTGTAGAACCACCGCTTCAAGGTGCTTGGCCTCTATCTCCACCTCTCTGCCTGAGGGATCAAGCCCCCTAACCAAAACCACCCTTTTTCTCGTAACATACCCCACAAAATCAGGCACGCTCATGCACCCTTCTCTTGTGGTCTTTTCCCCGTCCCCCTCCAGAATCACAGGGTTTATCAGAACGATGAGACCGTGGTTTTTCTTTTTATAATGAGGACTTCTTGACACATCCACGCATATAATCCTGTAAGGCTCCCCTATCTGAGGAGCGGCTATGCCAACGGAGTGGCTGTAGTGGTTCATGGTGTCCATTAGGTCCCTTACGATGCCCTGGATCCTTCCATCAAGCTCCAGAACCTCCCTGCATGTGGCCCTGAGGATGGGATTGGGATAGGTTATGATCTTCCTTACCGCCAAAAGACACCTCACATGTGAACGGTGGGAACCTCTTCCACTGTGATATCCACGTCAAGCTCCTCCGCCACCTTTTCCAGCCTCTCCTTCAGTTCCTCAAAAACAACCTCCTCTGGTATTTCCGCCTCTATCAGCATCGCGTAAAGCTTCTTGTCCCTTCCAGCAAGCTTCGTTCTCATGTCCGATATGTTAACCCCCATGGAGGCAAGAAGGTTTGACACTTTATAGACTATCCCCGTTTTGTCCTCGCCGAAGATCTTTATCAGGCAGTAGCTGACATACTTCGTGCTTCTTCCATCCCCCTCTATGGGCCTGAGCGTGAGAAAGAGGCCGAGCCTTTCCGCCTCCTCCCTCAGCATGCTCTCCAGAACAGAAACATCCACCTCATCGGGAACGGCGACTATGAGTATAATGGCGAAGTTGCCCCGCAGTATGGTCATGGAGGAGTCTTCAATATTGCAGTGCATCCTGTAAAGAACCCCACTTATGGCAGAAACGATCCCTGGTCTGTCCTCCCCTATGGTAAAGAGCACAAACCTCCTCACAGCAAACCTCCTTTTGCTTAGGATAGCCCAATTTGACAAGAAATACAATTTGTGGAGATACTAATGCACCATGAAGTGGGAACCCAGATGGATAGCGTGGGAGATAACGGGAGTTTGCAACCTCAACTGCATACACTGTAGAAGCGCATCCTCCGTCTCAAGCGATCCTGGAAGATTCGGACTAAAGGAATCCTTTGCTTTGATAGATGAGATCTCCTCTTACGCAAAGCCAACGGTGGTTCTTACAGGTGGAGAACCCTTATTAAGGGATGACTGGCACATCATAGCAGAGTACGGCAGCAAAAAGGGACTCCGCATGTGTATGGCAACAAACGGGACGCTGGTAAACGATGAGGTGTGCTTAAAGATAAAGGACTCAGGCATACAGATAGTGTCCCTTAGCGTAGATGGCTCCACTTCCGAGATACACAATAACTTCAGAAGGCAGCCAGGCGCCTTTGAAGCCACCATGAAGGCCGTTGAGCTGTTTAAAAAGCACGGCATCCCGTTTCTGATAAATTCATCATTTACCAAGAGGAACCAGCACGACATTGAAAATGTTTACAGATTTGTAAAGAAACTGAAGCCTGTGGCCTGGTATATGTTTATGATTGTGCCCGTGGGAAGGGGAGAGGAGATAATGGAAGAGCTCATATCAAAGGAGGACTATGAGAAAATACTGGAGTGGCACTTCTTCATGGAGCTTGAGGAAAAGGATATGCTTGTAAGGCCCACATGCGCTCCCATGTACTACAGGATATGCCATCAGCTGGCGAAGAAGCACGGGATAAACTACCAGAGGCGCTCCCTCAAGTTTTCAACGGGAGGAGCCAAAGGTTGCGTTGCGGCGCAGCACATAGCCTTTATAGACTGCCACGGAAACGTGAAGCCCTGCAGTTACTTCCCCCTATCTGGAGGCAACGTATTTGAGCAAGGATTCGTAAAGATCTGGGAGGAGTCCGAGCTCTTCAACAGGATCAGGGACTTTAAAAGCTACAAGGGAAAGTGCGGAGTCTGCGAGTACCTCAGCATCTGTGGAGGATGCAGGGCGAGGGCGTATGCGGTTTATGGCGATTATCTGGCGGAAGAGCCCTACTGCTCCTACATCCCAAAAAGGCTTAAGGAGAACTCCTGATGGACAGCCCCTTCCTTGAAGCCATCAAAGGCAGAAGGTCCTCCACCGCTCCCGTGTGGTTCATGCGGCAGGCGGGAAGATTCCTGCCGGAGTACAGAAGGCTGAGAGCGAAAGAAAAGAGCTTCTTTGATCTATGTAGAAATGTGGAGCTTGCGGTAGAGATCACCGCCCTTCCTGTAAAGCTACTGAAGGTGGATGCGGCTATACTCTTTTCTGATCTTTTGGTGCCTCTTCTTCCCTTAAAAAGCCTGAAGGTGGAGATAAAAGAGGGAATAGGGCCCATTGTGGAAAGTCTCGTTCCTCTAACGGAAAGCGAAAAGCTCCTTCATCCATACAACATAGAGGAGCTGGGCTTTGTTGCCGAAATAGTCTCAGGCTTCAAAAACGCACACCCCTACACCCCGCTTATAGGCTTCTGTGGCGCACCGTTCACACTGTTAAGCTACATCTTGGAAAGAGGCTCCTCAAAGCACTACCACAGCACAAAGAGGTTCATGTTTGAGCATCCCGAGGCCTTCAGAAGGCTCATGGAGCTTGCAACGGAACTGCTCGTAAAATATGCGAAAATGCAGATTTCGGCAGGTGTTGATGCCTTTCAGGTATTTGACTCGTGGGTCGGGGCACTATCTCCAGAAGACTACGAAAGGTATGTATTTGAGCACACAAAAAAGCTCGTAGAGGAGATAAGCAAAACGAAAATACCTGTGATTTACTTCTCCACGGGGACTTGCGGCTCTTTAAAGGTTATCAAAAAGCTTCCCTGTAACGCCTTCTCCGTTGACTGGCGCATCTCTTTAGAGGATGCTATAAATATACTGGGAAAACACAGGGTTATTCAGGGAAACCTTGACCCGTCCGCTCTGTTTTTGCCCAAAGAGGAGCTAAAAAAGAGGGTTGAGGCTATACTTATTCATGGAAGGAAGGCAGATGCTCACATATTCAACCTTGGACACGGTGTCTTCCCAGACACAGACCCAGACAAGGTGAGATGGGTGGTGGAGGTGGTCCACTCTTTTCGCTGGGATTAGAGCTGGCGGTAAGGGTAACGGAGATACTAGAGTTCAACAAGGACCTTGTCCTTGCAAGGGAGCAGATATTTGAAAAGTACAACTACCATCAGAAGGCCAAAGAGCTCGCCACATACATCACCAACGAGCTTGGAAGGAGATGGGGCGTAGTAAACAGGATGATAGAGGAGGTTCAAAAAGAACCTCTTGAGGAGTCGTCCTCTCTGCTCAGGGCCTGCCTGAGGGTGGGAGCCTTTGAAGTCTACTTTGACAACAAAAACCCTAATCATGTGCTAAAGTCCTTAGGTCCTTTCTTTAGAAAAAAGAAAGTCAAAAAAGGGTTCATCAACAGGCTCAGGTATGTGCTATTTGAGGTAAAGAAGTTCAGGATAAACCCTCCCGCCGACTTTCTGGAGTGGGCGTTCTGGCACCACTTCTTCCCCAAGTGGATAGCAGAAAGGCTAGCGGAGCAGTTTGGCCAAGAAGAGGCATTAAAGCTTATGGAACACATGAACCAGCACCCCTCCATGAGCATCAGGGTAAACACAAGGCTTGCCGATGTAGATGCACTGCGAAAAGCTCTAACAGAAAAATACGGATTCCAGGTGGAAAAGGCCAAGGTATACCCGTTTCTGACCATGCCCAGAACCTACCCTGTTATGAGGACGGAAGAGTACAAAGAAGGCATGTTCATCGTTCAGGATGTGAACACGGCATACGGAATCAGCAGACTCCTAGACCTACTTCCAGAAGGAGCCACGCTGTTTGACGCCTGTGCAGCCCCAGGAAGGAAGAGCTCTCTGGTAACTCAGTTGAGGTCCGATATAAGGTTTGTCTGTGCGGACATATCCAAGCTAAGGCTCACGAAGCTCGTAAATGGCTTTGAGAGGCTCAAGCTTCCCCTACCGCCTATCTTGGTGGCGGATGCTGCACATCCCCCTTTTAAAGTGCAGTTTGATGCAGTTCACGCGGATCTACCCTGTAGCGGCTCAGGCACCTGGGGAAAGCACCCTGAAAGGAGGTGGTTCACCACCCCAATCAGATACAAAGAGTGTGTGGAAATACAGAGAAGGCTTCTCTCCTCCCTCATCCCCCTGGTCAAACCCGGAGGATACCTCCTCTACTCCACCTGCTCCATCTGGAGGGAGGAGAACGAAGAGAACACCCGCTGGATGCAGGAAGAATTCGGCCTGAGGCTCATAGAGGAGAAACGCATATTTCCAGAAAACGCCTCCACAGGCTTTTACTACGCTATAATGAAGGTGGAGGGGGAACCCCCTCCTAAGAAACTAGCGGAAGGCATCTATACCTGTGAGGTACCTTCCAAGTATGAGCGAGTGTATCTTGCTTGTTCCCTCATAGGTTGTGGTGGTTTCTGCGTTCATAACATGTCTTATAACATGATACTCTAGACTTATACCGTTTCCACCCAGAAGCTCCCTGGCTTTCTTTGCCACGTTGTAGGCCATCATGGTGCAGGCCCTTTTAGCCATGGATACATGGACATGATTGGCCCTTCCCTCGTCAAAGAGCCTGCCCAGCCTGTAAACCAGAAGCTGGCACTTGGTTATCTCTGTAAACATATCAGCAAGATCACTCTGGATAAGCTGGAATGATGCCAAGGGCTTGCCGAACATCACCCTTTCTTTGGTGTAGTTAAGGGCCGTTTCAAAGCAGAAAGCTGCCATGCCCACCGCTCCCCACGCTATACCGTATCTTGCCCTAGTGAGGCAGGAAAGGGGAGCCTTCATGCCCACAACGCTTCCGGGAAGCATGTTTTCATCAGGCACAAAGCAATCCTCCAACACTATCTCACCTGTAGGAGAGAAACGCAGGGACATCTTCATCTTTATCTCAGGTGTAGAAAATCCCGGAGTTCCCCTTTCCACTATAAAACCTCTAACCCCTTCCTCGGTCTTCGCCCAAACAATAGCTATATGGGCTATGGGCGAATTGGTTATCCAGGTCTTGTTACCGTTAAGCACCCATCCCCCTTTCACCTTCTTAGCCGTGGTCCTCATGCTCGCAGGATCAGAGCCGGCATCAGGCTCCGTGAGACCAAAACAGCCTATAATTTCTCCTCTACACATGGGAGGAAGGTACGTCCTCTTCTGCTCCTCAGAACCATACTGGTATATGGGAAACATGCACAGGGAGCTTTGGACAGAAACAAAGCTTCTCAAACCACTGTCGCACCACTCCAGCTCCTGACAGGCAAGTCCATAGCAGAAATAGCTGGCACCAGCTCCCCCATACTCCTCCGGTATGGTTATGCCCAAAAGGCCCAGCTCCGCGATCTTGGGGATAAGCTCTTTGGGAAACTCGCCCTTCTCGTAACACTCAGGAATGATGGGCATTATCTCGCTTTCCACAAACCTCCTGGTGGTATCCCTAACGATCTTCTCCTCTTCGGTAAGAAACTCCTCCAGCATCATAAAGTCCACATTCTTTATCATCCCCTAACCTCCTCTTTCACTTTATAACTCCCAGTCTCCTTAGTTCTCCTATCTTGTCCTCACTGTACCCCAGGATCTCCTTAAGCACCTGGTCCGTATGCTGTCCCAGAGTGGGAGGAGGGCTTTTTGGAGAAACCTTGAAGTTCTTAAACTTGAGAGGAGAGGCTACCAGCTTCAGCACATCCCCCAGGTGCTCCATCTCCCAAACCATCCCCCTTTCCTTGACATGGGGATCGGAAAAGACCTCTGGAATGGAGTATATGGGACCGCACGGGATCTTCTCCTTGGTCAGCACCTCTATCCAGTAGCTAACAGGCTTCTTTGAAAAGAGCTCATTCAGCAGCGGAACAAGTATATGCCTGTTTTCAACCCTCTTGGCATTTGTCTTGAACCTCTCATCCTCCGCAAGATCCTCCCTACCCAGAATCTTACAAAGTTTGGCAAACTGGGCATCGTTTCCCACACCCAGGTTAAAGTAGCCGTTAGAAGCCCTAAAGGTCTCATAGGGCACAATATTTGGATGGGCGTTGCCGTACCTCTTTGGCTTTTGGCCTGAAACCAGATAGTTACTTGCCACATTCACAAGGGCAGATATGGAGGTGTCCAAAAGGGATATGTCTATATACTCTCCCTTTCCGCTCTTCTGCCTCCTGTAAAGGGCAGCTATTATGGATATGGCCGAATACAGCCCTGCTATAACATCGGTTATAGCCACCCCAACCTTCATTGGCATTCCATCAGGCTCTCCCGTTATGCTCATGAGACCAGACATGCCCTGAATGATAAAGTCATAACCGGGCCTCTCCCTGTATGGACCCGTCTGGCCATAACCTGTTATGGAGCAGTAAACTATTGAAGGG
>JALVZS010000165.1 GCA_027022065.1 bacterium | reverse complement strand
GGGATGCACTGGCACATTCACAAAGATGGGGCAAGGCACTTCAAGAAAGCAGAGAGTATGGGCAAGGACCTCCCTGTGGCTGTGGCCTTGGGCTGTGATCCTGCCGTGATATACGCCGCCACGGCTCCGCTTCCCCCGGACATAGACGAGATGCTCTTTGCGGGCTTTTTAAGGGAAAGGCCCGTAGAGATGGTGAAAGCGGAAACCGTTGACATTGAGGTGCCGGCCAATGCGGAGATCGTGCTTGAGGGCTACGTAAAAGCGGGAGAGAGGAGACTTGAGGGACCCTTTGGAGACCACACGGGATACTACTCCATGGAGGACCTTTATCCCGTCTTTCACGTAACCTGCATTACCATGAGAAAAGACGCTATTTACCCTTCCACCATCGTGGGAAGGCCCCCAAAGGAGGACTGCTTCATCGGCAAGGTGACGGAGAGGATATTCCTACCGGTGATAAGGAAAACTCTGCCAGAAGTTGTTGACATAAACCTTCCCATTGAAGGCGTTTTCCACAATGTAGCCATAATCTCTATAAAGAAGCAGTTTCCAGGGCACGCCAAGAAGGTGATCAACGCAGTTTGGGGTCTGGGGCAGCTCATGTTCACCAAGTTTGTGGTGGTGGTGGACGAGTGGGTGAATGTTCACAATTTGAGAGAGGTGCTCTGGAGAGTGGGAAACAACGTGGATCCTGCAAGGGATGTGATTATACAGGAAGGGCCTGTGGATGTTCTGAATCATGCCTCTACCCTGCCCAACTTCGGGGGAAAGATGGGAATAGATGCCACCAAAAAATGGCCCGAGGAGGGCTACACAAGGGAGTGGCCTCCTGATATAGAGATGAAAAAAGAGGTGGTTGAGCTTGTTACCAAAAGGTGGAAGGAGTACGGAATAGACTAAGGGGAGGTTAAAAGATGTCTGAGATCGTAGATGTGTGGGCAAGGGAGATTTTGGACTCAAGAGGCAATCCCACCGTTGAGGTGGAGGTTTTTCTAGAATCCGGTGCATGGGGAAGGGCCGCTGTCCCTTCAGGTGCCTCAACGGGTGAGAGGGAAGCCGTAGAGCTGAGGGATGGAGATCCCAAGCGCTACCTGGGCAGGGGAGTGAGAAGAGCCGTTGACAATGTAAACGAGATAATAGCCCCTGAGCTTATAGGCATGGACCCCTTTGAGCAGGTGGTGATAGACAGGCTCTTAATTGAGCTAGACGGAACGGAAAACAAGTCTCGCCTTGGCGCCAACGCCATCTTGGGAGTCTCCCTTGCCGTGGCGAAGGCCGCCGCTATGGAGCTTGGACTTCCGCTTTACAGGTACATAGGGGGCGTGAACGCCAAGGTGCTTCCAGTTCCCATGATGAATGTGCTAAATGGTGGAGTTCATGCGGACAACAACCTTGACATACAGGAGTTTATGATAATGCCCGTTGGTGCCCCCGACTTCTCCGAGGCGCTCAGGATGGCATCCGAGACTTTCCACACGCTGAAGAAGGTGTTGAAGGAAAAGGGATACAACACCAACGTTGGGGATGAGGGGGGCTTCGCACCGGATCTTAAGAGCAATAAAGAGGCCTTGGATCTTCTGGTTGAGGCTATTCAGAAGGCAGGCTACAAACCTGGGGAGGATATAGCCCTTGCCTTGGACCCTGCATCAAGTAGCTTTTACAAGGATGGCTTTTATCTCTTTGAGGGTAAAAAGTGCTCCGCCGAGGATATGATAAGGTGGTACGAGGAAGTCGTTGAAAACTACCCCATAGTATCCATAGAGGACGGCCTTGCGGAAAACGACTGGGAGGGCTGGAAGCAGCTAACCCAAGCCCTTGGCGACAGGATCATGCTTGTTGGAGATGATATTTTCGTAACCAATGTGGAGTACATAAAGAAGGGGATTGAAGAGGGTGTTGCCAATGCGGTGCTTATAAAGCTCAACCAGATAGGAACCCTAACGGAAACCCTGGAGGCCATAGAGCTTGCCACAAGGGCGGGTTATAGGGTTGTGATATCCCACCGCTCAGGCGAAACGGAGGATACCACCATAGCAGACCTTGCAGTTGCGGTAAACGCAGGCTTCATAAAGACGGGCTCCTTGTGCAGAACAGATAGGATCTGCAAGTACAACCAGCTTTTAAGGATAGAGGAGGAGCTGGACGAAGCCGCCGTGTACTACGGATCAAAGTTTTTTAGGATAGGATAATTC